>CAJQJT010000373.1 GCA_905478725.1 uncultured Pseudomonadales bacterium | reverse complement strand
AAACCAGACGTTCCAGCAGCGTGCCGAGCACTTCTCGGGTAAATGCAGGCGAGCCCATGGGATACGCCACCATTGCCTGGATACCGGGCATGGCAAAATAGACTTCGCGCTCTTCGATACCACCGGCGGCCATTAGAATAAGCTTTGTAACTCTGTTGGGATGGGCCAGAGTCAGGCCCAGAGAGATAGCACCACCGAGAGAATTACCCACCAAAATGGCCTGATCAATTGTCAGGTGATCCAGTAGTTCGCGCAGATGATCGACGAAATAATCGAGGGTATAAATAGCATCGGTTGGTTTATCCGTATCGCCATAGCCTGGCAGATCATAGACAACGACCCGATTGCCGGCGTCGGCAAACTGTTGAATATTGGCTTGAAAATTACTCCAGCCGCTGGCACCGGGACCGCTGCCGTGAACAAAAACAACGGTCTTGGCTGCGGCATCGCTGCCGGGTATTTCGATAAAGTGAGTGCGCAGCCCACAGGGTAAGTCCACGAATTGGCCGCTGGCCAAAAAGGTTTGACTGTCGATAATCATATAAACATATCCATGTTATCGACGCCCAGTTGAGTGCTGCCCAAGTTACGTGCAAAAGGTGTTGGGTTATTTGCCACATGGCAGCGAGCAATGTGAATATCATGCCACAGTTGCTGCAGTGGGTGATTGTTAAACACCGAGCGACCACCGGCGGCATCAAACAATAGATCGACACCGGCAATACACTTTTCGATTACGAGACTGGCCTGATAGCGGTACAAAATTCGCTGGTCGAGGGTTGGCTTCCAATTGTTGCTCTGCATCTCGTCAAAGTTGCGGAACAGAATCGATTCCAGTTCGGCGATAATATATTTCACCTTGGCAATGCGCTCTTGGATTTCCACGTCGCCAGCCAGCTTGGTCATATCTGTAGTGGCGCTGCCATTACGGGTTTCGATAAACAGTTTCAGCGCTTTTTTCAGAGCCCCGATTGCCGGCGTGTTGACCACGCGAATAAAGGTCTGTGCCCAGGGCAGTCCATACATGGGGTTTTCTTGGTCATTGACGCAATTGAAACCGTCGAGCTGCTTATGGGTACGGTAATCGGGGACAAAGACCGGTGTTTCTATCACCACATCGTTTGACCCAGTTCCCTGCATACCCATCACATCCCAAGTATCTTCGATCTCATAATCTTTTCTCGGCACCAAGAATGTGCGGTAGCCATGACTGGGCATATAGCCTCCGAGTAGTGCCCAAGAGCAGTGGCCTGAGCCTGAACTCCAGCCCCAGCGGCCGCTGAGCATAAAGCCACCTTCACAGGGCTCGGCGACGGCGCCGGCGGGATTGTAAGAACTGCTGATCAAGGTGTTGGCGTCATCTTTATAGACATCGCTCTGCGCGCGTTCATCCATCATCGCCAGCTGAAACGAATGCACCGAGATAATCCCGCAAGCCCATGCGACGCTCATATCGGCTTCGGCAATGGCCATTTGCGCGGCAAAAAATTCCTGAGGCGTATTTTCGCTGCCACCCCATTTTTTCGGCAGCATCATTTTGAAGAAACCACAGTCTTTTAACGCGTCGATCACCGGTTTGGCAATTTCGCGATTGCTGCGGGTTTCCGCGGCATGACTTTCAATGATTGCACTTACGTCTGCTGTAATGGTGGTCATAATTATGTCCTCAAAATTAATCAAAAATGGCATTCTTGCTATTGGTTTATGGGCTTTTTTCTACGCTGCTTTTTAAGCTACTTTTTAAGCTACTTTTTAAGCTACTTTTTAAGCTATTTTTTACGCGACGGCGCAGTACTTTCCTTTAAAAAAGACCAGCGGCTGAACCTGTTGTGGTTTATTCTGGCAACTGTAATCAAGCACGCGGCCGACAATAATCTGATGATCACCACCCTCATAGCGGTGTTCAACACGGCACTGAAAACGTGCGCTAAACTCATCGAAAATTGGAGCTTCACCTAAACCAGGCTGCCACTCAACATCGGCAAATTTGTCGGCATTGCGGGTTGCGCAAACCGTGGATAAGGCTTCCTGGCCAGCGTGTAAAATATGTACGGCAAAGTGCTCGTTGCGCTCGAAAGCGGCAAAACTCTGGGCATTTTTATCGATGCTCCAGAGAATTAGCGGCGGATCCAGCGAGACCGATGAAAAACTATTGGCGGTCATTGCCAGGGGTTTTGCCTGCCCATTCTCGGTGTCGCTGTCCATGGTCGTCACTACGGTGACGCCGGTGGCAAAATGACCGAAGGCCTGACGCAATTGTTTTGCTTGTTCATTATTCATAATCGTCTCAACAGAGTTTGCAGTTTTCATGAATCTATAGTCCCAAACACCCATCTATTGGCGCATACCCCGAATGCATTAAATCAACATTGCGATCTAACTCATTTGGCTTAACGACTCTGAGCGCCTATTGCTGACCCACTGAAAAATCATGTCCCCAAAAGCTTGCCACTGTACTTTCAAACACTTCATAGCCGGCCCAGTCTTCGACTGTGCGACCCTCAGCCCCATATTCAATATCAAAGCCGCCGGGAGATTTCATATAGAAGGACAGCATATGATCGTTGGCATGGCGGCCAAGGGTGCCTGACAACCCGACATTGTGCGCGATGCGACGATCGTTGCCGCGGCCCACTTCGTCGACACTGTCAACTTCCGTCATAATGTGAATACAGCCTGCAGGATGGGGCATTTCAAAAAATGCCAGGCTGTGATGGCGTGAGTTACAGTGCATAAACCACAGTCGTTTGATCGGTTCGTTAGGGTCGGCAGTGAAGCGCAGTTCCATAATATCGGAGAGGCCAAAGCCGAGAACATCGGTAAATAGCTCAATGGTGGCGTCAAAGTTGGGTGCCGGTAGTACGGCGTGGCCCATGCCTATTTGCCCGGTGACGAATTTGCGTACACCGACTGGGGAGATCAGTCGTTTAAAGTCTGAAATCATACCCCAGTATATTTCGTGTTTATTGCCCGATGGATCGCTAAAGCGCGCCAGCTGATGCACTTTGCGCGCCGCGGCCAGCTCTTTTGAACCCATCTCCACTTCAATACCAGCGTTTTTCAAGCTGCTCACAGCCTCGTCAAAACCCTGTTGGTTGTTGGTTTCCCAGCCACAAAAGCCAAAGCTATCGCTGTCGGCGAGTTGCACTGTGATGCGATAGGGGTGCTCATCCATTTTTAAATAGAGACTGCTGTCGCTGGCGCCATTGCGCTCACTGGCATCTTCTAAACCCATCACCTGACAGCCATATTCGCGCCATTGGTCGAGATTGGTGCTGTTGATACCTATGTAGCCGAGACTTTTGATCGCCATACTGTTCTCCTAATTACATGTTGGGTGATTGGCCCTGAGACCAGATTTCACGCAATGTGGGTTTGTGGATTTTGCCGGTGGCATTGAGGGGCAGGCTGTCGACAAATGTAAAATGTTTGGGCACTTTGTAGTTGGCCATATTGGCTCGACACCACTGATACATAAGGTCGCTGGTTAGCTGTGGATCTGCGCTCTGAATAAACGCCGCACCCACTTCCCCCATCAAGGTTTCGGGAATGCCGATCACCGCACTCATGACAATGCTCGGGTGGCGGTTGAGGCTCGATTCAATTTCCGCGGGGTAGCAGTTAAATCCGCCGCTGATATACATATCTTTGAGGCGATCAGTAATTTTCAGGTTGCCGTCGCTGTCGAGGCTGCCAATATCCCCAGTGTGCAGCCAGCCAGCACTGTCTATGCTCTCGGCGGTGGCCTCTGGGTTGTCCAGATAGCTCTGCATAACATTGAATCCGCGAATCACAATTTCACCGATTTCATCTGCGCCACAGTGGCGACCGTCGCTGTCCAGGCAGGCTACTTCAATGCCGGGAATAGCACGCCCTGAGGTGCTGGCGATGGTTGCGCTGGGGTCGCCGTGACGGCACATAGTGGCGAGGCCACAGGATTCAGACAGGCCGTAGGCGGTTAGCACTGTGGTAATGCCAAGGCGGTTGCGAATACTGTCGATTAATTCTGTGGGTATGACTGCGGCACCAGTGGTCGCCTTGGTCAGCGAGCTAAGGTCATATTCATCCAGTTTAGGGTGAGCCAACATCGACTGGTACAGCGTCGGTGGCCCGGGCAACATGGTCACTTTGTCGGCGGCAATGCGCTCCAACACCTGATCCACATCGAAAACCAATTGCGGCAGGAGGGTGCAGCCTTTTATCAGGCAGGCCAGAATGCCCGCCTTGTAACCAAAGCTGTGGAAAAAGGGGTTAACGATTAGGTAGCGATCGCTTTGATCTAGGCCAACCAGGTCGCTCCATATGGTAAAGGTGCGCAGGTTTTGTTGGTGGGTGGTGATAACGCCCTTGGCTTTGCCGGTGGTGCCGGAGGTGAAAATAATATCCGAGCAGTGGTCGCCGGTGACCAGCGCAATGCGCTTATTGACCAGTTCTGGGTTGGCCGCTAGCCGCTCTTGCCCCTCGGTTAGCCAGTCTAGCCAGGTAGTGTGAGGCGCTTTCGATTGACCCTGTAAAACCACTGTGCCCTGAAGCTGATCGAGTTGACTGCGATCGATTTGGCTGGGGTAATCTGTATTGAGAAATTCGCCGATACTAAACAGCCATTTGGCGCCACTGGCGGCCAAAATATCTGTGGCTTCAATGCCTTTAAAGCGTGAGTTGATCGGCACAACAACGCCACCAGCACAGTGAATGGCCAGCGCCGCTAACACCCATTCGGTGATATTGGGTGCCCATATGGCAGCGCGATCACCTAGGGTAAAACCGCGCCCAATAAGTGTTGCTGCCGCCTGATGGCAGAGTTGTTGAGTGTCTCTAAAGGTCAGGCTTAGGTCGCCGTCTTCAATAAACACTTTGTTGTCGAATTTTTCGATGGCGCTGGTCAGGGCCGTTGCGATGGTTGGGCTCATGGCATAGTCAAATTAGTCTGTTTAAAGCATGTTATTGCTCGCCATCTTGCTTGTCATAGTCTCTATGGATGATGCTGCTTAAAAAGCGCAACTAGATAATCCTTAGTATCAAAAATCAGATAGTTAGGAGTGGGTATGGATAAGGTGCGCTCAGCGCGCGAGGCAGTCTCCGCGATAAAAGATGGTATGACTATCGGTATCGGGGGATGGGGCCCACGCCGCAAACCCATGGCCCTAATCAGAGAGCTACTGCGTTCGCCAGTGAAGGATTTGACTGTGGTTGCCTACGGCGGTGCAGATGTTGGCTTGCTCTGCGCAGCGGGTAAGGTCAAGCGGGTGATTTTTGCCTTTGTGTCGCTGGATTTTATTCCCCTAGAGCCCTATTTTCGCAAAGCTCGTCAGAGCGGTGCCATTGATGTCAGTGAAATTGATGAAGGCATGATGCTCTTGGGCCTGCGCGCTGCCGCCTGGGGTGTGCCCTATATTCCCACCAAAATTGGCCTGGGCACAGATGTTGTGCGGCTAAACCCGCAGATCAAAATGGTCGACAGCCCCTACGACGATAAAGAGTGGTTGGCGATGCCTGCCCTGAAGCTTGATGTTGCCCTTATCCATGCGAGTCGCGCTGATCAGCGTGGCCTCTGCCAAATCGATAGTCCCGACATCTATATGGACGACTGGTTTGCCCGGGCTGCCGAAACCACCATTGTTTCCTGCGACGAATTGGTCGGCACAGCCCATTTCCATCAGGGTGACAATGCCCGATCGGTATTCTGGGAACGCAATGTAACGCAGATGGTGGTGCCTATAGCAGGTGGTGCCCACCCGAGCTCCTGTGATCCTCTCTACGGCTTCGATATGGCGCACTTTAAAGAGTATGTCGCCAGCGCTTCTGAGGATGGCATAGGCGCTTATCTGGAGAAGTACGTGACCGGTAAGGACGAGCAGGAATATCAATCATTGGTTGGCGGTATCGACGGGATTCGCGCACTGCCATTACCTGTTTATTAACCGCGGCAATTAACAGGCGCACTCAATAGACGCACTCAACAGACGCACTTAACAGGTGCAATGGATCAACCTATGACACAGCAGGATTACAGTTTAGCGGAATTGATGACAGTCGCCGCCGCGGAAGCGTTTCGTGGCAACGGTGAAGTTTTGGCTACAGGCATAGGTCTGTTGCCGCGCCTAGCCGCGAGCTTGGCAATGAAAACCTTCACCCCAGAACTGATGATGACCGACAGTCAGAGTTGGATGCTGTCTGAACCGAACAATGTCAGTGGTCGCGCAGTCAGCGATCGCCAGGCCCAGGAATCCTGGATGGGCTTTTCGCGTATCTTCGACAATGTTTGGAGTGGCAAG
>CAJQJT010000372.1 GCA_905478725.1 uncultured Pseudomonadales bacterium | reverse complement strand
GTCGGGAGAGATCCTTGAGCTAGACAAAGCCGCCTGTGAGTTTGGCTATCGCGACAGTCTGTTTAAGCACGCCGGCCGCGACCGCTATATTATTGTCGATATCACCTTGGCGCTGAGTACAGTGCCGAACATCAATATTCAGTACCCAGCGCTGCAGGCTGCTGTTGATGCCCATAGCGCCTCGGCCAGGGAGATCACTCCAGAGTTGGTCGGCGCCATGGTCTGCCAGATTCGCGCATCAAAGCTGCCTGACCCTAAAACCATTCCCAATGCTGGCAGTTTTTTTAAGAACCCAATTGTTCCTCAGCTGCAGGTCCTAAGGCTGTCTCGAGAGTATCCAAAGATGCCGGGTTACGCCCAGAGCAATGGCGATAGCAAAGTACCCGCCGGTTGGTTGATTGAACAGTGCGGTCTAAAGGGTGCAGTGCGCGGCCCGGTTGGCGTACATCAGCAGCAGGCGTTAGTTTTAGTTAACTCTGGCGGCGGCAGCGGCGCTCAACTTTTAGCCCTGGCTGAAGAAGTGCGCGCTGCAGTATCTCAGCGCTTCGACATTGATCTAGAAATTGAACCAAGGGTCTATGGTTGAAAAATGGACCTTTTTGACAGCCAGCTAATACCCGTTCGCCTGACTGAGGAGCGCCTGAGTCAGATCGCATTTTGGCCCAATTGGCTCGATGGAGAGAGGGCAGATGCACTGCTCAGTCAGGCTATAAGCGATATTGACTGGCGCCGCGATGTGATCAGGATCGCCGGCAAGACAATCCCTATTCCACGGTTGCAGCAATGGTTTGGCGATCCCAAGACCAGTTACACCTATTCTAATATTCGACTCCAAGCGGTGCAGTTCCCGAATTGGATCGATAAGTTGCGAGAGCAGATTGAAGTCGAGTCTGGGGAGCGCTTTAATCGCGCCCTAGTGAATTATTACCGCGATGGCTCAGATAGTGTCGACTGGCATGCGGATGACGAAGCAGAGTTAGGTTATGAGCCTCTGGTGGCATCCCTAAGTCTGGGTGCTGAGCGTGCTTTTCAGCTGCGCCACAATGTCACTCAAGAGCGTCTGGATATTTCCCTGCCTCACGGCTCCCTGTTGGTAATGGGTGCTGGCATACAGACACATTGGCAGCATCGGATAGCCAAAACTAAGAAGGTTGAGCAGCCGCGGGTAAACTTCACCTTTCGCTATATGGCTTAATAAAAGGGCTATATTCAAGAGCTATGTTTAAGCGCTATATTTAAGCGCTATATGTAAATCTAGATCTGGTGCAGCTACTACTCAGCTTGCTACTAATCAACAAACCACAAGGAGAAACACTCGGTGAAATTGTCAAAATTTGGTGAAAAATTTTCAGGTCAGTCGGGCATAGTCGAGCTCATGGATGACTTGGGCACAGCGCTAAATGAAAATCCCGAGATGATTTTTATGGGTGGGGGCAATCCTGGCCGTATCCCGGAAGTTGAGCAGATCTTTAAAGCGCGATTAGAGACGGTGCTGGCAGATCCTGCCCAGCTACATAGCTTACTCGGCGTTTATCAGTCACCCCAGGGGGACAAAGATTTTCGCGAGCAGATCGCCGGTTTACTAAAGCAACAGTTTGGCTGGGATCTGTCGGAGCGCAATATCGCCGTATCCAATGGCAGCCAGTCGGCATTCTTTGTGCTCTACAACATGTTTGCCGGCGAGATGGCCGACGGCAGTCAGCGCTCGATTCACCTACCTTTGGCACCGGAATATATTGGCTACCGAGACATAGGCCTGACTGACAATCTGTTCACCGCCACCAAGCCAGAGATCGAACTCCTCGACGACAACCTGTTTAAATACCATGTGGATTTCTCGCGACTGAATATAGATCAGCAGGCCGCTGCCCTCTGCGTGTCACGGCCGACCAATCCCACGGGCAATGTGCTCACCGATGACGAGATCGAACAGCTCGATGCCATCGCTGTAGAGCAGGATATTCCCTTTATTCTCGATGGTGCTTACGGCCTACCATTTCCGGGGATTATTTTTAATCAGGCGAAAGCGCACTGGAATAGTAATACCATTCTAGTGTTGAGTCTGTCTAAATTGGGTCTACCCGGTGTGCGCACCGGCATCATTGTCGCCAGTGAAGAGATTATTCAAGCCTACACCCGAGCCAATACCATCGTCAGTTTAGCCTGCGGCAATCTTGGCCCAGCAGTGGCCCGCGAGCTGGTCAGCAGTGGCGAGATAATGGCCCTGAGCCAGCAGCGCATAGCACCGTTTTATCGCCAGCGCGCCCATCAAACGGTGCAGTGGTTCCGCGAGTTTCTGGGAGATCTACCATATCGCATTCACCGGCCCGAGGGCGCTATCTTTTTGTGGCTGTGGTTTAAGGATTTGCCGATTACCAGCAAGGCACTCTATCAGCGGCTTAAAGCCCGAGGTGTTCTAGTGGTGCCCGGACATGACTTTTTTCCTGGAATCACCGACGACTGGCGTCATCAGCAGGAGTGTATTCGCGTCTCTTACGCTCAGGATGATTCAGTAGTGAAAGCCGGTGTAGAGATTATTGCAGAAGAAGTGGCTCGGGCTTACGAGAATAGCTAGGAGAGAGCAGTTAAACGAGAACAGCAACCAAGAGCAGCAACCAAGAACAGCTAGATAAAGCGTTCCAGTGCTTCGAGCAAGGCCTTGATCTTGTCGATAGACTCTTGGTATTCCTGAGATTCCTCTGAGTCGGCCACTATGCCGCCGCCGCCCCAGCAATGCAGTTTGTCGCCATCGGCTATTATTGTGCGAATGGCGATATTACTGTCCATATTCTGATTGGCACTGATATAGCCAATACTGCCGCAGTACACCGAACGTCGCACGGGCTCCAACTGCTCAATAATTTCCATTGCGCGTTTTTTAGGCGCCCCAGTAATCGAACCACCGGGAAAACTGTCGCGGAGCATGTCCAGAGGCGTTGAATCTTCAGCCAGCACGCCTGTGACTGTACTCACTAAGTGGTGCACATTGGCAAAGCTTTCTAATTCAAAAAGTTTGGGCACGCGGATGCTGCCAGACTCGGCGTTTCGGCTTAAATCATTGCGCAACAGATCCACAATCATCAGGTTTTCCGCACGATCCTTGGCGCTGGCGATAAGCTGTTCGGCGCGCTGTTGATCCTGTTGTGGATCGCTACCACGCTTAATCGTGCCCTTGATTGGCTTAGTCTCAGCCTGTCGGTCCTTGATACGGATAAAACGCTCAGGTGAAACGCAGAGCAGTGCCTGATCACGCCACTGCCAAAAGGCGGAGTAGGGTGAACCCACAGCCTGACGCAGGGCCAGATAGGCGGGCCAGAGATCGCCGGAGAACTGCGCGGAATAGTGCTGGGTAAAATTGGTCTGGTAGCAGTCTCCCGAGCTTATATAAGCCTTAATTTCACGAATCGCTTCTTTGTATTCAGTCTCCGAGAGAGTGGCGGCAAATTCCTCTTTGAGCTTGAACCCAGCAACTATCTCTGGGATTTGAACGTCGGCCAGTCGAGAGTGAACTAAGGTTTTCAATTCCTCGGCACATTGAGCGTGAAATACCAGCTCGCTGCGCTGCTCTTGATGATCCACAACCAGGGCCCAGAGAAAACGACCGATACGCATATCGGGCAGTTGGGTTATTGACTTGGCGTTATTGGGAATATCGATTAAGCGACGGCCCAGATCATAACCAAAGTAACCAATTAGACCGCCCACAAAGGGGTAATCGCTACTGAGGCTTTTATCAATCAGCGGCTCAAGAAGCTGCTCGGCAAGGGCAAAGGGATCTTCTTCGCTGCTGCGACTGCCATGGCTGTCGACGATGGTAGAGAGGTCACCCTGGGTTTCAATAATCGCGTCAGGGCAGGCGGAGATAATGTCAAAGCGGCCCTGAATACTGTGGGGCGTCCCGCTGTCGAGCCAAACCGCATCCGGCAGATCGCGAATAGCAGCAAATAAGGTTTCGCTGCTAGCCTGATAGGGTATTTCATGGAAGCTAAGGCTGGGCATTGTGGGCCACACTTTAGGCGCTTTAGTTAGCCCTGTCGAGAGAACTAAACAGGGTTAACCAGCGATGCTTTGAACGATGATGAAGGTGAGCCCGGCCGCGGCGTAGGCAAAAATACTGTAGCTGACAAAGAGTTGCGTTGGCAGTCTCCAGGAACCGGTCTCGCGGCGCAGTACAGCCAGTGTTGAGACACATTGCAGGGCGATGGAAAAGAACACCAGCAAGGCAAAACCGGCACCGATTGGCAGGCCGCTATTTTGGATGTGGGTGACCAGTGAGATGACATTCTCTTCGCCGCCTTCGATACCAAACAGCGTTCCCAGCGTACCCACGAAGACTTCACGAGCAAGGAAAGAGGTCAGTATGGCAACACCGTATTTCCAGTCGAGACCAAAGGGGGCAAAGGCAGGTTCAATTAACTTGCCCATATAGCCGAGCCAGGATTCGCCTAAATCTGCGCCCTGGTTGGGGAAGTAACCCAGCACCCAGATCACCACTGTAACCATAAAGATCACTTTACCGGCCTTGGTGACAAAGTGTTTGCTGCGATCCCAGGCATTGCGTAGTAAAGGCTTCCATGAAGGCAGACGATAGGGCGGCATTTCCAAAACAAAGGGCAGATCAGTTTGCAGTGCAGCATTGGTTCGGGATACCAGAGCAGTGACTAAGAGACCGCAGAGAATGCCAAACAGATAGATGCTCACCATGGCCAAACCCTGCCAGCCGATCAGACCGCCAAAGGCACCAGTGGCGGGAATAAACGATGCAATCAGCAAACTGTATACCGGCAGTCGAGCAGAGCAGGGCATTAAGGGGATCGCGAGATAAGTAAGCCAGCGTTTGCGCGGAGAGTCCACTGTACGGGCAGCATAGATACCGGGAATAGCGCAGGCGACACTTGAGAGCATGGGAATAAAACTCTTGCCGGTAAGGCCAAATATCCGCAGGGGTTTGTGGCAAATGACGGCGGCGCGAGCCAAATAGCCACTGTCTTCGAGCATGCCGACAACCAATGTGAGAATAAATATCTGCGGTACAAAGACCAGAAATGCACCTATGCCACCAAACAGGGCGTCGGAGACAAAGTCACTGATAGCACCCTCAGGCAACAGCGGAATAACCACGCTGGCTGCGAACTGCAGAATGGCTTCGACGCCATCCATAATTGGTGCGGCCCAGGTAAAAATACTTTGGAACAGCAGAAACATGATTAGGACAAAGCTGATGCCACCAAACCATGAATGGAGAAAAAATCGATCCAGGCGAGTTTGGGAGTTAATTAACAGATCGCCCTTGGGGCCAAAGCTAGCAGCTAGCTGTTGCGCCTGGCGATGCACCATCGAATCGTCGGTAGCAATCATATCATTGGGCAGCACATTGCTAACAAAGGCGCTGGGGGCCTCGCGATGATCGGCGATCAGATCTTGCAGTTGATCCAGTCCGAGGCCGGACTTAGCTGAGATGGCAACCACTGGAACTTTTAGCGCTGCGGCAAGCCCCTCTAGATCCATGGTCATGCCGTGGCTGTTGAGCACATCAATCATATTGGCGGCAATGACCACCGGCTTGTTGTGTTCGGCACAGGCATTGATGACCTGAACGGCAAAAATCAGTCCTTTCTCAAGTCGGGTGGTATCCACTACACAGACCACGGAGCTTATCTGTGGATCTTTAATACCTGCGTAAAAGGCCTCCACGGAAACCGTTTCCTCTGCGGAAATCGCACGCAGAGAATAAACACCGGGGAAATCCATTATCAGCTGTTCAGGATCGGCAATACTTTTGCCGGAGCTGATATTCACGGTAATGCCGGGGAAGTTGGCGACTTTTTGATTGAGACCGGTAAGCCGGTTAAACAGCAGGCTCTTGCCTGAGTTGGGGCTACCTATAAGGATTGTTTTAGAGGTCAAAGGGAGAGGGCTCTTTTAAGCGACGGTAATCAGCGAGGCGACACTGTCATCGAGTGAATAAACCGTATTGTTAACCCGGTAGAGCTTTGGCGCGCCAAGACTAGGGGAAAGTACACAGGCAATATGCTCACCTGGATGAAAGCCAAGTTCGCTGAGGCGCGTGCGATAGTCACCTTGCAATGCAGCGCAAAAGCTTTCCACGGTGGCTGAGGTGCCTTGTTTCAAATCCCACAATGTCATTTTTTTAGATCCCAGAGTGTTATTGTTTCTATTCGTTCCCTTAGCTTTTCAGGACTTTAGTGTACGCCCATGTGGGCCAAATGTTAATAAGAATCGTTATCATTCGCAAAAAGAACGGCGCCACCCAAACTTCCCGCAAACAGATCCATAGAGCCAAGGTAGACGCAGTTTTACCTAGTTTCAAATCAGTGGTTCTTGACGGCCCAAATTCCGGTACAATGGCGGCCGTTAAAACCCTCATATAGAAGACTATATACACCATGGCAGCAGCTCCTAGACCACCGACAGCACTTTATGATTACCCTAAATACTGGGCGGAATGTTTGCTGCCAACCCCTTTTCTGCCGATGTCTCGGGAAGAGATGGATCAGCTCGGCTGGGATAGCTGTGATGTGATCCTGGTGACGGGCGACGCCTATGTGGACCATCCGAGCTTTGGTATGGCGGTAATTGGCCGTGTGCTTGAGGCTCAGGGTTACAGGGTGGGTATTATCTCGCAGCCGGACTGGCGCGATGCTGAGAGCTTTAGAGCACTGGGTAAGCCTAATCTTTACTTTGGTGTCACCGCTGGCAACATGGATTCCATGATCAACCGCTACACCGCTGATCGCCGTCTGCGCCATGATGATGCCTACACCGCTGGTGATCTGGGTGGCAAGCGTCCGGATCGTGCGGTGACTGTCTACGCGCAAAAATGTCGCGAAGCCTACAATGATGTGCCGGTGGTTGCCGGTGGTATCGAAGCTAGCCTGCGTCGTTTGGCCCACTACGATTACTGGTCCGAGTCGGTTAAGCGTTCAGTCCTAATTGATTCCACCGCCGATATCCTGCTCTACGGTAACGCTGAGCGCGCCATGATTGATCTGACCCACAGATTGGCCAAGGGCGAAAATATTCGTGATATTACTGATCTGCGCGGTACAGCGTTTATGTGCCGAACGATTCCAGAAGGCTGGAAAGAGATCGATTCCACCAAGGTGGATCAGCCAGGTCGTCTGAAGAAACAAAAAAATCCCTATGAGATGTCTAAAGCCTCGGACAATGCCGACGCCAAAGAGATTCGTATGCAGTCGATGAAAGCTGAGACCTGTGCCAATGCAGAATCTGCTGCCGTGGGATCTAGCGGCGAAGAGCAGGTGCTGTCGATTATTCCTGACACCCAGGCGATCAAGACTGATCCCAGCTCTACCTATATTCGCATGCCGTCCTTTGACGAGGTGACTGCAGACCCAGTGCTCTATGCCCACGCTGACCGTATTTTTCACCGTGAAACCAATCCCGGTAATGCCCGACCATTGGTACAGAGGCAGGGTCGCAACGACATTTGGGTCAATCCGCCGCCGATTCCATTGGAAACTGAAGAGCTGGATTGGGTCTTTGACCAACCCTACAAGCGTGTTCCTCATCCGACCTACGGCGATGCCAAGATTCCCGCCTACGACATGATCCGATTCTCGGTGAATATTATGCGCGGTTGTTTCGGCGGCTGTACTTTCTGTTCGATCACCGAGCATGAAGGCCGTGTTATCCAGAGTCGTTCGGAAGAGTCGATTTTGAACGAAGTTGAGAAGATCCGTGATTTGACTCCAGGCTTTACCGGTGTGATCTCGGATCTCGGTGGTCCCACGGCGAATATGTATCGCCTCAACTGTAAAGATAAAAAAATTGAGGCGACCTGCAGACGTCCATCCTGTGTCTATCCGTCGATCTGCGTCAATTTGGAAACTGACCATAAACACACTACCCAGCTGTATCGCAAAACCCGTGCCTTGCCTGGCGTAAAGAAAGTGGTTGTGGCTTCCGGTCTGCGTTATGACCTGGCCGTTCTGGATCCTGAGTATGTCAAAGAACTGGTAACCCATCATGTGGGTGGCTACCTGAAGATTGCCCCAGAGCACTCGGAAGATGGTCCGCTATCGAAGATGATGAAGCCGGGCATGGGCAGCTATTACGAGTTCAAAGAAATGTTTGAGCGCTTCTCCAAAGAAGCAGGTAAAAAACAGTATTTGATTCCCTACTTCATCTCGGCTCATCCGGGTTCCACCAATGAAGATATGATGGCTCTGGGTCTGTGGTTGAAGGCCAATGGTTTCCGTGTCGATCAGGTGCAGAGTTTCTATCCCTCGCCAATGGCGTCGGCGACGACCATGTATTACACCGAGAAAAACCCGCTTAAGCCCTTGGGCAAGAATAATACAGAGCAGATTTTCACCGCCAAAACCCAAGAGCAGCGCACCCTTCATAAAGCTTTTTTGCGTTATCACGACGCAGAAAACTGGCCCATGTTGCGCAAAGCGCTGCGCCGTATGGGACGCTCTGATTTGATTGGTAGTGGTGATGGCTTCTTGGTACCGGGCGAGTCCCGTCGTGAGAAAGAAGTGATTCGTCGCGAGAGTACTAAGGCACGTCCTAATCTGAAACCTCAGCCGCGTTCATCACGCACCAAGCCCCGTCGTCGCTAGGCGGGGAATAATCTCGATATAAGTGCCGGTACCGCGACCTCAACCCTGAGGATGCGCGGGCCCAGGTGCACTGCTTCAAAACCTACTGAGCTCAACAGCTCAACCTCGTAGGGAATAAAACCACCCTCAGGGCCAATGGCCAAGGTCACCGC
>CAJQJT010000371.1 GCA_905478725.1 uncultured Pseudomonadales bacterium | reverse complement strand
ATCCGTCCGGTGGCAATTTCGGTAGAACAAGACTGAGTTGATAAGTATGGCCTTTATCAGAATTGGTATTTCTGCTGCACTTGGTGTTCTGGTTACCTTTGCGTTGATCATTTTGATGTACAAATTGATCGATTCGGGCAACAAAGACTTGGATGAAAAAGAGACGATTAAAATCGCCGACTTTCTCCATGTCGACAGACAGTTGACCGAAAACGCAAAACAGACCCAAGTTGAAAAGCCTGAAGATCCGGAGACTCCTCCACCGGATATTCCAGAAGACAATATTGAGTTTGAAGTTCCCGAGAATGCAATCAGTATGGCCGCTCCGGCAGCCAACGCCAACCTGAAGATCGGTGGTGCTGGTGGATTTGCACGAGATTCAGATTACATTCCTGTCTATGTACCCCAGCCACAGTATCCGCGTCGCGCTCAAACTCGCGGCAAAGAAGGCTACGCAGTGATCGAAGTGATTATTACCACAACTGGTGGTACTCGCGATCCGATCATGGTCGAAGAATTCCCAGAAGGTTGGGGCTTTGGTCGAGCTGCACTAAAGGCCGCGTCGAAGCTCAAGTACAACCCAAGGGTTGTCGATGGCGTAGGCCAAGAAGTGCCTGGTGTGCTGTATAAATTTACTTTCCAGATGGCAAAATAAGGAGTCAATGATGTCTAGAAGCACAAAATTTCTAGCTGTATTCGGCGTTGCTTTTTTATTGCCGTTGTTCCTGGCGGTAGTTGCCCCAGGCGCGAGCTTTTCTAGCGCGGTTTACGCTGCGGACGAAAAAGAAGAGCCAAAGTACAAAAATGTTAAGACACGTAAGCGCCAGTCTGTGGGTGCCAAATGTTCCAAGGCCCTAGAGAAAGTTCAGCCTGAGCTAGAGCTTGAAAATTGGGCCGGTTCCCTGAAAATGCTCAAGGAAATTGAAGTCAACGCGAAGACCTGTGCAAGTGATTACGAGCAGGTTCAGGTATGGAAGTTTTCCGCCTACGTTTACTACTCACTAGACGACTACAACAATGCCATTCGTTCTTACAAACGAGTTGTAGACGGCGTTGGTACACCACCTGAATTGCGCTTGGATACTCGCTACACCTTAGCGCAGCTTCACACAGTACAAGAAGACTACAAGAACGCCGCACTGCAGCTTGAAGCTTGGATGGCAGAGTCGTTGATTGTCGGTGCTGACGCGAAGATGTTATTGGCTCAGATCTACTATCAGTTGGAACGCAAAAAGGATTCACTGCGCTTTGTAAACGAAGCCATTGCCGATGTGGAAGCCAAAGACATTCTGCCTAAAGAGGGTTGGTGGGGTCTGCAGCGTGTTCTCTATTACGAGAAGAACGATTACAAAAAAGTGGTCAATATTCTCGAGAAGCTGGTTAAGCACTATCCAAAGTGGACCTACTGGCGTCAGCTTGGCGGCATGTACGGCGAGCGTGAACGTGAGATGGATCGCTTGGTCGCCACAGAGGTGGTCTATCTGAATGGTCAGCTGAGCAAAGAGAGCCAAGTGCTGAGCATGGCTTATATGTATCTCGGTGCTGACGTTCCCTACCGTGCTGCTGTGATTATCGAGAAAGGCATGAAGGACGGTATTATTAAACGTTCTGCAAAGAATCTCGAAATCTTAGGTACAGCATGGTATCAGGCTAAAGATCTTAATAATGCTGTGAAGGCGCTGGAAGATGCCTCGAAGAAATCCGACACTGGAAATCTTCAGGCCCGTCTCGCTGGTATCTACCTGGACCTCGGTCGTGATGCTGCAGCCTATAAAGCCTCAGCTCGTGCGGACAAGAAAGGTGATGTGAAGAAACCTGATTCCAATTTCTTGGTAATGGGTAACGCACTGATCAACCTGAACTGTTACGAAGATGCGGTAGGCGCCTTTAAGAAGTCTTTAAAAGTTGCCAAAGATAAGAAAGGTAAGCGCTATCCCAAGCAGTGGATAAAGTATGCAGAAGCTGAAGGCAGTCGTTTACAGAAGCTGCGTGACGTAGGTGCTACTGTTCCAGGCTGTGCTAAAAACGGCTAGTGGACCAAGCGCAACTTGCAAGTTAAAGCTTATAAAAAAACCCGGTGCTTGTGAGTACCGGGTTTTTTTATGCATAGAATTCAGTATCCCTGACTTATTACTTTCCTGTTAATCGAGCTGAGAGAGATCTCTAACCGCACCCTTATCGGCACTGGTGGCTAACTTGGCAAAGGCCTTGAGAGAAGCTGTAACCTTTCGTGGGCGTTCTTCTACAGGCTTCCAGCCCAGCTTATCCTGCTCTGCCCGGCGCTCGGCCAGCTCGGCATCTGATACTAATACATCGATGCTGCGATTGGGGATATCAATGCGGATCGTATCGCCCTGACGTACCAGACCTATATTACCGCCAGCAGCGGCTTCAGGTGATACATGGCCAATGGATAAACCCGAGGTACCGCCAGAAAAACGACCATCGGTAATCAATGCACAGGCAGCACCAAGATTTTTCGATTTAATATAAGTGGTTGGGTAGAGCATTTCTTGCATGCCGGGTCCACCGCGGGGGCCTTCATAGCGAACAATCACGACATCACCCGCTTTGATTTCATCGTTCAAGATTTTCGCTACAGCTTCATCTTGGCTTTCAGTAATAAAAGCAGGGCCCTCAAAAACATGAATCGACTCATCGACACCAGAGGTCTTAACCACGCAGCCATCCGGCGAAAGATTACCGGTCAGGATCGCGAGACCTCCCTCGAGACTAAAGGCGTGTTCTATATCGCGAACACAGCCGTTGGCTCGATCAGCATCCAGTGATGGCCAGCGAGTACTCTGGCTGAATGCTGTTTGGGTTGGAATACCTGCTGGACCAGCCTTATAGAAAGTCTTCACTTCCTCGCTCACATGACCGCTGACAATATCCCATTTTTCCAAGGCTTCTTTTAAGGTTGCCGAATGCACTGTGGGCAGTTCGTCGTGGATCAAACCAGCGCGATCGAGCTCGGCCAGGATACCCATAATGCCACCAGCACGATGCACATCTTCAACATGATATTCCGGGGTGCTTGGGGCAACCTTACACAGCTGAGGTACCAGGCGCGACAGGCGGTCGATATCACCCAGATCAAAGTCCACAAAGCCCTCTTGAGCTGCAGCCATAAGATGGAGGATGGTATTGGTTGAGCCGCCCATGCAAATATCCAAGGTCATAGCATTTTCAAAGGCTTTGAAATTGGCAATCGAACGGGGCAACACGGAGTAATCATCATTGTCGTAATGAGCCTTGGCCAGCTTAACAATAGTGCGGCCAGCTTCTTGGAATAATTCTTTGCGATCAGAGTGAGTCGCCAGCACAGTGCCATTGCCGGGCAGTGCTAAGCCCAAGGCTTCCATCAAACAGTTCATGGAGTTAGCGGTAAACATTTAAAGAAAAATTCTGCTATAAATTCATCAGAAAATGAAACTTCAGAAGATA
>CAJQJT010000370.1 GCA_905478725.1 uncultured Pseudomonadales bacterium | reverse complement strand
TGTAAGCAGGCGCTCACTACTTCGTTGAGGTTGTGAGGCGGAATATCTGTGGCCATGCCGACGGCAATGCCGGTGGTGCCGTTGAGCAATACATTGGGTACGCGGGCCGGGAGGATTTCCGGCTCGTCCATGGTGGCGTCAAAGTTGGGTCGCCAGTTGGCGGTGCCCTGCCCCAGTTCCGAGAGCAGTGCGTCGGCATATTTGGAGAGCTTTGATTCGGTGTATCGCATGGCGGCAAATGACTTTGGATCATCTGCGGAACCCCAGTTGCCCTGACCGTCAACTAGCGGATAACGATAGGAGAATGGCTGGGCCATAAGCACCATGGCTTCATAGACAGCGCTGTCGCCGTGGGGATGATATTTACCGATTACATCACCGACGGTTCGCGCAGATTTTTTGTACTTGGCATTGGCTTTGAGGCCGAGTTCGCTCATGGCGTAGACGATGCGTCGCTGAACCGGCTTTAGACCATCGCCAATATGCGGCAGTGCGCGGTCGAGAATGACGTACATGGAGTAGTCTAGGTAGGCCTGCTCAACATATTCGCTCATGGGTCGGCGTTCCAACCCTTCGCTATTAAAATTGACGATATCGTTCATCGTTGATCCTATTTATCAAAACACTTAATTTATAAAGCTCTTAATTTACGCAGCTCTTAATTTACAAAGCTCTTAATTTACAAAGCCCTTAATGTACAAAGCTCTTAATTCATCAAAAAGCTAAAGGTCGGCTATACCAGCCAGGTTGCCTTTACTTTCGAGCCAGGTGCGACGGTCGGGGGCGCGTTTTTTTGCCAGCAACATATCCATTATCGAGTCGGTATTATCGTCCACATCCACTGTGAGCTGCACCAGACGGCGGGTGTCTGGGTTCATGGTGGTTTCGCGCAACTGTAATGGGTTCATTTCACCCAGTCCTTTAAAGCGCTGCACATTAACCTTGCCGCGTTTGTTCTCGGCTTCAATGCGGTCGAGGATGCCCTGTTTCTCTGACTCATCCAATGCGTAATAGACGTCTTTACCCACGTCTATGCGGAACAGTGGTGGCATGGCCACATAGACATGTCCGGCACTGACCAGAGACCGGAAATGACGCACAAACAGCGCGCAGATCAGGGTCGCAATATGCAGTCCATCGGAGTCGGCGTCGGCGAGGATGCAGACTTTGTGATAGCGCAGTTTGTCGAGATTTTCGATGGCGGGGTCTATGCCCAGGGCCACGGAGATATCGTGGACTTCCTGTGAGCCGAGGATCTCTTGAGAATCCACCTCCCAGGTATTGAGGATCTTGCCGCGCAGGGGCATGATCGCTTGGTTTTCACGGTTGCGGGCCTGCTTGGCAGAACCGCCAGCAGAGTCACCCTCGACAAAGAATATTTCACAGCGCTCTGGCTCGCCGCTGGAGCAGTCGGCCAGTTTGCCCGGCAGTGCTGGGCCCTGAGTAATCTTTTTACGGACGACTTTTTTACTCGCTCGCATGCGGCTCTGGGCGCTGTAGATACAGAGTTCGGCGAGTTTCTCGGCCTCTTCTGTGTGCTGATTGAGCCACAGGCTGAAGGAGTCTTTAACCACACCGGAGACAAAGGCAGCAGCCTGTCGCGATGAGAGACGATCTTTGGTCTGGCCGGAGAACTGGGGATCTTCAAGTTTGGATGAGAGCACAAAACTACAGCGATCCCAAATATCGTCTGGGGTTAGTTTGACCCCTCGGGGTAGCAGGTTTCTGAATTCACAGAACTCGCGCATGGCATCCAACAGACCGGTACGCAGACCGTTAACGTGAGTGCCACCCTGAGGTGTGGGGATCAGATTGACATAGCTCTCTTGCACCAGATCGCCGCCATCGGGCATCCACTGCACGGCCCAGTCAGCGGCCTCATTAGCTGCGGAATAGGTGCCGATAAAAGGAGTGGCGGGCAATACATCCCAGCCTGCCAGTGATCCAGAAAGGTAGTCTTGCAGACCGTCCTGATAGTGCCACTCTTCGCTCTCGTCAGTATTTTCGTCGTAGAAGCTCACGGTTAAACCACTGCAAAGTACCGCTTTAGCGCGCAACACGTGGCGCAGACGCAATAGCGAGAACTTAACCGAGTCGAAGTAAATTGGGTTGGGCCAGAAGCGCAGTATGGTACCGGTATTGCGCTGACCGCAGCTGTCGATCACTTGCAGATCTGAGGTCTTTTCGCCATTGGCAAAAGTGATTTGATGGACACTGCCGCCGCGCTTGACCGTTAGTTCAAGATTGTCCGACAGGGCGTTGACCACTGAGACACCAACGCCATGAAGGCCACCGGAGAACTGATAGTTTTTATTCGAGAACTTGCCACCGGAGTGAAGGGTCGAGAGAATTACTTCGACGCCGGGAATACCCTGCTCTGGGTGAATGTCCACGGGCATGCCGCGGCCATCGTCACAGACCGATAGGGAGCCATCCTTGTGCAGGGTCACATCAATGCGACTGGCATGTCCGGCCAGGGCTTCATCGACACTGTTGTCGATGACCTCTTGAGCTAGGTGATTGGGACGGCTGGTGTCGGTGTACATTCCCGGGCGCTTGCGCACCGGGTCTAGTCCGGTGAGGACTTCAATATCTTCTGCGTTATATGTGCTCATACGCCCTACAGGTCAGGTTGTAATTGTGGATTGCTTGGAACCGTCGACAGCAAGAACTGGTGGATAGCTTCCAAGTGTCGATGATAATCAATAAAGCTGTGATCACCACCGGATTCGAGAATTATTTTGCAGCCTTGGTAGCGCTGCTCGGCATCACGATAATCAAGCACTTCGTCACCGCTTTGCAATAGCACTAGGTAATTATTTTTATTTTTTATCTCAGCCGGGTCCCAGCGCTGATATTCATCTATGTGATGCCCTTCGAAGAGCCAGGTTTCACCACTGTGATAGTTGCTGTTTTCACCCAGCCATTTTTCCAGACCGCGATCTGGGCTGACTGCTGGATTGATCAGCACTGCGCTAACACCATCGCCAAGCTCAGCATAGCGCTCGGCCAAACAGCTGGCGAAAAAACCGCCCATGGAGCTGCCAATGACAAATACCGGCTCTGGCAGACGCGCCTCGACTATCTCGCATAACAGCGCCATAGCCTGATCAGCGTAAGGGGGCAGTGAAGGGCAAATAAACTCTATTCCAGGGGCATTTTGCGCAAACCACTGCTGGGTCTGCTGCGCCTTCGCGGACTCTGGCGAACTATTAAACCCATGTAAATAAAGCAGCGTTGGCATTGACGGCAATCTATTTTTTGGAAGGCGACATTATAGCCAAAGCTATGGCTTTAGGGTCGATTGATTGCGCTACAAGTGAATAACTGAGGCTCGAGGAGCGGATTAATAACCGGCGCAGCTGCGATCGCACTGCTGGGCAAAATCTTTGAGGAATTCGACGCCGGTATTAAGGCTGCCGTCCTCATGCAAATCCAGCCAGCGATAGCCGGGAGGTTTATCGGCGAGACCAAAGTCATGGCTGTGCTGCTCGAATTGAACGCAGCTTGAGGGTGTTGAATAGACTGGGATATTTCCCCAGAGACTGTCGTGGTGCTGATGAACGTGACCTGTGACTACGGCCTTGACCTGGCCATGGGCCGCAAGCAGATCATAGAGACGCTGATGATTGTCGATTTGCTGCTGGTCGAGCCAGGCGGAATTAACCAGCACTGGTGAGTGATGCACTGCCACTAAGACAAACTTGCTGGCTAGCTGCTTTAGACTCTGCTCGGCGAACTGAAGCTCTGGTTCAGAAAAATGTCCGCCAGGCTGACCCACTTTGGAGCTGTCTAATAAAATTATGCCCCAGGCACCAGCTTCATAAATACGCACTCGCGGGAAGGCTGTCAGATTAGCCTCCATGGTCTCGAGATGATCATGATTGCCAGGCAACCAAAGTGCCTGGCGCTGCTTTTCCGCGAGGGTTTTATTCAGCAGTTGGTAGGCGCCGGCCTGATAGTCGCTGGCCAGATCACCGGTAAGTAGCAACAGGTTATCGGCGCGACCCTGATCGTCCGAGGCTTGTAGTGCAGCTTTAAAACCCTCAAAGGTGGTGACGCCGCCGAGGGTTTCCTGCTCGTTTGCACCCAGGTGCAAATCGGTGATTTGGGTAATATGCACTGTACTCATGGAATTTCTCGCGCTGCCTTACTGTCAGTTTATGGGGAAAAGTGGCGGCTTAAAGGGACACTTTTACTTTGCTCATGCCATGACTTAAACCATGAGCTAACAGGTCACTTAAAAACATGTTCCACTGCCATTTTTCATCCGGCGCCTGCATTGACGATTTTTCTGCCAGCTCCCAGGGGATAGTTCTGTCGCTGCACCATTCCACCACTTCAGCCATTTTCGCATCGTGATAGATGCGCACTTTAATCTGAATCTCTGGCAACCACTCTGGTCTTGCACTTTTGGCAGAGATACTTAAAAGGTGCGTATAGCGCGTGACCTCATCTGTACGAAGATGCATGCCACTGTTCGACTCATGGGTGAAATCCACGCCAATACTTTGACCCAGCTGCGGCGGCCCCGGCATCAGTCTCAGCAGACGCACGTAATTGAGCTCACACTCGCCGTGCAGGCGCTGCAGATTGTGTCGTTGACGTCGGCGTTCAGATACTGACAAAGTCATTACTCGCTGGTCGTGATGCAGTTAGCTTTTTCACTTTAGTGGCTTTTATTAGGCTGATATTCAAGACTCAAGTCTCAACTGCTGGTGGTTTAATTGTAGCCAAAACAATGCAACTGACATGGCCGCGCTGTTGAGGAGGCCCTGTGAAAACGCCTCCATGGTCTCAGCGTAGGACCAAACGTGCAGCAGAATATCTTCGCTCTCGCCATCTACCCCAAAGATGCCGCCGCGCTCGCGGAGATCCGCAAGACCACAGAAGAGGTGCATTTTTTCGTCTGTGCCACCGGAGCTGACCAGATAGTCGCAGATCGGCAGCAATTTTTCCACTTCAACTCCGCTCTCTTCCTCTAGCTCTCTAGCTGCAACTTGCTCAAGGCTCTCTCCCGGCTCGATCATGCCGGCAATAACTTCATACTGCCAGGGACCACGGGCTTCATTTAGCGCACCTGGTCGAAACTGTTCGATTAGACCAACCCGGTGATTGCGGGGATCATAAAGCAGGACGCCTACCGCATCGCCTCGTTGGAATAGCTCGCGACGCAGCGGTTTACTCCAACCACCGCCAAACAATCGGTGCTCAACAGTCATTCGAGTCATTTTAAAAAAGCCCTGAAAGACTGTCTCGGTAGATTTAAGCCGATAGTCCGAAGGGCCGAAGCGGTGTTTTTTGTCCATGGTCTGGGCATCACTCTCTGATTACATGTATCTGGAGTATCTTTTACGTTTGATCTTAAACTATTTGATCATTCAAAACGTCTAACCTTTAGTTCGGCGTAACGCACCAGTTTTTCATGGCGCAACGATTTTGCAATCCGCCCTAAATTGGTGCCTGGTCATTAAAGACAGCCTATGTCTTCGAGGTAAACCTGCTAAACTACTGCCGTCCAAATGGAGGTCATATGCACATTGTTAAAAAACATTTTTTGATTGTTGCTGTCGCTTTTTTAGCCCCGCAGCTAGCGGTCTCTGATTCCCTTGTCGATATATATGAAAGTGCCCTGGAAAACGATCCCGTATTGAGAGCCGCAAGGGCTACTTTTAACGCTGACCGCGAAGGAAAAAACATCAGTCGCGCAGCGCTGCTGCCGCAATTGTCTATAACCGGCGAATACAAAGAGTCTGAAACTGACGATAGCTCCCCGCTATTTGGCACTGGCGGCACCATTGATAGCGACAGCACTTCTTACGGCGCTTCTCTCAGCCAAGCTATTTTCGACATGCCCTCTTGGTACCGCTTTCAGGGCAGTAAGTCTCTGAGTGAAAGTGCTCGCGCGCAGTTCGCCGCAGATCAGCAGAGCCTTATCATTCGCGTCAGCGATGCCTACTTTAATGTGCTGCGTGCCTACGACAATATGCAGACGCGCAATGCTGAAGAGCGTGCCATTCAGCGCCAGCTAGAACAGACTCGCGAACGTTTTGAAGTGGGCCTGCTGCCGGTAACTGATGTCCACGAAGCTCAGGCTGTTTACGACGATGCAGTTGTGAATAGCCTCG
>CAJQJT010000369.1 GCA_905478725.1 uncultured Pseudomonadales bacterium | reverse complement strand
CCTAGCAGTACATACAGTGAGGGCAAGGTGACTGATATCAGCGCAGAGAATAAAATGCTGGTCAGGTTGTCCTGAAGTCCGGTGATATAGGAACCCAGCATCCAACCTTGGGACACAGAGGCAATAACTGAACCGGCAAAGAAAATTTTATTCCAGCGTTCCTTCCTAGCATCCCCAGCTTTGACCCTAAAATCGAAGGCCACACCGCGCAAAATCAAACCCAGCAGCATAATAGTGATGGGGATATACATGGAGGTAAGTATTACTCCATGAGCCGCAGGAAAGGCGATGAGTAACACACCAACACCCAGCACTATCCAGGTTTCATTGGCATCCCAAAATGGCCCAATAGAGGCAATCATCAAATCTTTTTGCTGATCATCCGCGAAGGGTAATAACATACCCACGCCGAGGTCATAGCCATCCAGAATCACATAAATTAGTAGCGCCAGACCCATGACCAGCATAAAAGCTATAGGTAAAAACTGTTCCATGGTACCTCCCTATGAGCGACCCTGATTATTAAGATGGTATTCATGCATCACTACGCCAGAGCGCGGCGGTTTTGACGACAGATGAGCCAGCGCGCCTATATAAGAGATGAGCAAAAACACATAGAGCGCCAAATAGCCAATCAATGTCCCCAGTAAAATCTCAGGAGGATGTTCTGCAACTACGTCTCTGCTGCGCAGCAAGCCGTAGACTACCCATGGCTGGCGACCAATCTCGGTAACATACCAACCCGCGAGTACGGCAACCCATCCTGAAAATGCCATCGGCGCCAGCAGTGTTAAATAGATTTTGCTAAATGTGCTGTTACGCAATAGTTTCCAACAGCCATACCAACTCATAATAAGCATTAGCATTCCCACACCTACCATGACCCTAAATGACCAAAAAACCGCAGCCACCGGTGGGTGCTCTCCCTCAAACTGATCAAGTCCGGGCAACTCACCCTCGGCGTCATGCACCAGCACGAGGCTGGCCAACTTAGGAATTTTGATTGCATAATCCGTAGTCTTGGTCTCTTCATTAGGCATACCCAGAAGGGTGAATGGCACACCGCTGCCGGTTTCCCAAACAGCTTCTACTGCAGCAATTTTGGCCGGCTGGTGCTCAAGGCTATTGAGTCCATGAAGGTCACCGACCAAGATCTGGGTTGGCGTAAGTACTGCGGCAGCAATCAAACTGGAACGCAGCAATAGCCAAGTACTAGGCCCATCTTTTGATCTGAGTATTCGCCAGGCACTGATGCCAGCTATCATAAAGGCACTGGTCAACAGGCTGGCCAACAGCATATGCGTCATGCGATAAGGAAAAGAGGGGTTAAATACAATCTGCCACCAGTCTGTGGCGTAGAAAATACCATCTCGAATTTCATAGCCGGCTGGCGTTTGCATCCAGGAGTTTAGGCTCAGGATCCAAAACGCCGAGAACGTTGTTCCCACGGCCACGAGAACTGTGGATATCAAATGAACTCGCTCAGACACCCTGTCTTTACCAAACAGCATAATGCCCAGAAATGAGGCTTCCATAAAGAAAGCGGTCAGCACCTCATAGCCCAGCAGCGGACCGGCAATGTTGCCAACCTTTTCCATAAATCCTGGCCAATTGGTACCAAACTGAAAACTCATGGTGATCCCGGAAACCACCCCCAGAGCGAAGGTTAAGGCAAAAATTTTCACCCAGGAAAAATAGGCATATTCCCACGACTTGTCATTGGTGCGTAAATACTGAATTCGAAAATAAACTAAAAACCAACAGAGTCCAATCGTGATGCTTGGGAAAAGGATATGGAAACTGATGTTAGCGGCAAACTGAATTCGCGATAAAACAAATGGATCAAACTCCATTATCTGTATAGCTCCTGTAAAAATGCTACTTGTTAGAAATGGCCCTTAGGTGCTGAAATGCATCAAACTGGGTTAAATAAATACTTCCGCTCAACTGTTTGGCCAAGCCGGAATAACGCAACGCATCCATGACCGGGCCCTTCACCTCTGACAGATTAAGACTTACACCCTGCTCTGCAAGTCGCTGGTTAACCCGCTCAAGCATCTCATGGGCACTGTAATCAATCTCATTTACCGCCGAGCAAATCAGCACCACGTGAGCGATCAGATCATTCGCGTAGACCTTCTGATAAATAAGATTTTCCAGTACTGATGCGTTGGCAAAAAACAGACTCTCGTCGACACGTAAATTTAGAACTGATGGCTCTGTGGTCACTTGGTAACGCTGAATATTGCGAAAATGCTGGGTACCCTCCACCAATCCCACTTCAGCCACATGGGGCACCGATGTGCGATACAGGTAGAGTAAAATTGACAGCATAACGCCACAGAGGACACCCACTTCTACGCCAAATAGCAGCGTCCCTACTAATGTGATAGCCACGGCACGAAAATCATTCGCCGAGAAGCGCAGGGTTTTTCCCAATATTGAAAAATCGACAACGGTTAACACGGCAACAATGATTGTGGCTGCCAATGTAACCTTAGGCAGAAAATATAATGCGGGAGTCAAAAACATCGCTGCCACTGCTATACCCACAGCAGCAAAAATGCTGGCTGCCTGAGTTTTTGCGCCAGCGTCAAAGTTCACTACAGTTCTGGAAATGCCTCCGGTGACGGGAAAGCCTGCGGAAAATGCAGAGGCAATATTGGCAGACCCCAGAGCTATCAGCTCCTGATTTGGGTCTATATTTTCTCGGCGTTTTGCCGCCAGAGTTTTGCCCACGGATACAGACTCCACATAGCCAATAATGGCGATACTCAACGCAGGCAACCACAGCTGCTGAAATAGCGCAAAGGAAAGCTGGGGCCAGGCCAGCCTGGGCAGACCACTTGGAATACTGCCAACAACGGCAACTCCAGCTCGCTCAAGGTCAACCATCCAGGCTAGCAACAATGTGGTAATCACCGCTAACACTGGCGCTAACTTGGCCATA
This sequence comes from uncultured Pseudomonadales bacterium, assembly GCA_905478725.1. Classification (GTDB taxonomy): domain Bacteria; phylum Pseudomonadota; class Gammaproteobacteria; order Pseudomonadales; family Porticoccaceae; genus HTCC2207. The sequence goes on along the minus strand of CAJQJT010000369.1, from coordinate 5,204 downwards.
AGTTGGGCGTTGCTGTCTGTCACTCCCATACGCTTACAGATAGGCACCACAGCAGTTCTTGCCCAAACCAGAAAAGCCAGTACCGCAACCCCGAGCACTGCGGTGTATGTGTGAATGCTGTCGCTACTGTTAAGCAGGGATAGCGCGATGGTCGGCAAGGTATCTCCGGCACCAGAGATACCCAGCAGATGCCTGACCTGACTCAGGGCGATAATAATGCCCGAGGCAGTAATAAAGCCTGAGACTACTGTGTGAGATAAAAAGTTGGCCACAAAGCCCAATTTAAAAAGACCCATAATCAGAAGGAATAACCCTGACAAAAATGCCAGAGCAATGGCGGCGCTCAGATAGTCTGCAGTGCCTTGGGTGACAATATTGCTGAGGCTGACCATAGTCATTAATGACACGACAGCGACCGGGCCAACCGACAATGTGCGACTACTGCCAAATAAACTATAAGCAATTAGCGGCAGGATACTGGCATAGAGCCCAACCTCGGCTGGCACACCAGCCAACAGTGCATAGGCCAATGACTGGGGAATCAACATCATGGTGACAACCAGTCCGGCGACCATATCCGCTTTTAGGTCATCCCCACTGTAACTGCGCATCCACTTCAACGCAGGCAGGTAGTCGCTGGCTTTATCCATTTAGGTTTTTTCCTCTGGACAGTGGGTCATCCACTCTCGGCCCTTTAGCATCATGTGCCAATAGACAAAGGGAAGAGCCAGGCTTTTGAGCCACCAGGCTAATCTAGTTGGCTTGGTTCCGGCATTGATCCAATTGGGGAAGCTGGGAGCTACGCGACCGCCATAGCAAAACTCGGCCAAGACAATCTTGCCGCGCTCTACCGTCAGTGGACATGAGCCGTAGCCATCATATTTTGCACTTGGTGCCTGACCTGCTTGAACAGAGATGATATTTTTCGCCACCACTGGTACCTGCTTGCGCACCGCAGCCATCGTCTTAGCGTTGGTGGTATTCATCACGTCGCCAAGGCCCCAGATATTTGCGTACTCTGTGTGGCAAAGACTATGGGGATCTACCGCCAACCAGCCACCTTGGTCGGCCAGACCACTGTCGGCTATAAATGCAGGGGCCTGCTGTACTGGGCAGACATGCAACATATCGAAGTCTTTACATAGCTGCGATTTATTCCCCTCAGCATCGGTAACATCAAACCAGGCCTTGCGCTGGTCGCCATCAACTTTGACCAGATTGTGGTTGTAGCTCGGGCTAACGCCGTACTTATCCATATAGGACTGCAGTGCACCAACATAGGCAGGAACACCAAACAGCACGCCGCCGGCATTGCAAAAGTCTATATCGATATTGTCTAGGCGCTTGGTTTTCAGCCAGTGATCGGCGGAAAGATACAGTGCCTTTTGCGGCGCGCCCGCGCACTTAATAGGCATAGGCGGCTGAGTGAAAATTGCTCTGCCACGCTGGGTTTTTTGCACCAGTTCCCAAGTGTAGGGCGCTAAGTCATAGCGATAGTTTGAAGTTACGCCATTTTTGCCCAGCGTCTCTTCAAGACCTTCTATAGCACCCCAGTTAATAGTTAATCCAGGAGCGACCACAAGCTGCTCATAGTGCACCTGAGCACCATCGTGCAAAACCACAGTATTGCTATCGGGCTTAACTTTTGTAACCGCCTGCTGCAGCAAGCTAACACGCTTATCTACTAATTTAGTGGTTTCGCGCTCAGTGGACTTAGCCTTAAACACACCGCCACCGACCATGGTCCATCCGGGCTGATAATAATGCTTAGTAGAAGGGTCAACTAATGCAATGCGTAGCTTGCTGTCTCTCTTTAGCAGACTGGCTGATACGGCTATACCACCAGCGCCGGCACCTATAACCACAACGTCGAAATGCTGCGTCGCCTGACCTGTGTTTTGCACTGCAGAAAGTTTTTTTTCAAGCTGCTCCGAAGAGATGCTGTGCCATAACTGCAAAGAGCGATTGCCGGTGCGGCAATAGGCATGAGTTTTCAAATTGTTCGCCATCAGCTCGCGGAAACGCGCTGCAATATCATCCGTGAGCCCACCTGCAACAAAGGGCATATGGATCAACTCTATATTCTTGCCCGCCGCCGCCTCGGCAATACTATTGACACTGGGTTGATCCGCTGCTTCGCCATCCGGTCGATTACAAATAATAAGCTGCACGCCCTGCTCAGCTAGCTGGGCAATGTCTTCAATACGAATTTGATCGGAAACCGAAAATGTCTCACTGACTGTTATTATTTTCACTGTTTGTCCCTTTTGTTATTTTTGTTATTTTTGTTATTTTTGTTATTTTTACAGACTATTAATGGGAATTTTTAAATAGACTGCCGCATTGTCTTGAGCCGGCGGGAAATGGCCAGCACGCATATTTACCTGGATAGCTGGAATCATCAGTCGAGGAATGCCAAGACCGCTATCACGCTTTTCACGTAGAGCGACAAACTGGGCCTCTGTAGCGTTGTTGCCTAGATGCACATTGTGCAGCTGCTGTTCGGCGACTGTAGTTTGGTAGTTGACTTCGCGGCCCTCGGCACCATAGTCATGGCACAGATAGAGTTTGGTATCTGGAGCTAAATTTAAAATTTTCTGTGCAGACTGATAAAGCGCTTGAGCACTGCCCCCGGGGAAATCTGCTCGAGCAGTCCCACTGTCTGGCATAAAGATAGTGTCGCCAACAAAGGCGGACTTACCGATAACATGCACCATACAGGCGGGAGTATGACCCGGCGTATGAAGAGCTGTAGCCTCTAGGTTACCTATGGCATAGGTTTCGCCGTCCTTAAAAAGGCGGTCAAACTGGCTGGCATCACGCTGAAAGTCAGTACCCTCATTGAAGATTTTGCCAAAGGTTTCCTGCACAGTGACAATATGCTCACCAATCGCCAACTTACCGCCCAAGTGCTTTTGCAAATAGGGGCCAGCGGACAGATGGTCTGCATGGACATGGGTTTCAATATGCCACTCCACTTGCAGGCTGCGTTCTTGAATATATTTCATAATGGCATCAGCACTGCTGTGGCTGATACTAGCAGACGGATAGTCGAAGTCGAGCACTGAATCGATTACCGCACAGGCTTGAGATTGCGGATCTCTGACCACATAAGAAAAGGTGTTGCTGTCCTGATCAAAAAAAACCGCCACGTCCGCCTCAACAGCTGAGCTGTCATCAACTGCTCTTTGCAAATTTTCCACGTGCTCTCCATTAATATCCAATTGACATGTCGTGCTGAGCAATAGTCTTGGCCTGTTGCGCTTAACTTGTTAGTTTAAGTGGCACTCTCACAGCTCCCAGCTATTAGCTATTAGCACTTAGCGTGCCAACTTCGGTTATCGCGGATCTGCTGGGCTTCAGACAGGTTTATCTTGACCCCGAGGCAATCCATAGCCAAAATTGTCAAAACTTAAACCAATTTTGGCAAAAACATGGATATCATCCAGTCTGATTCAGGATCTCAGCGCAATCTAAGCGCCATGCTCGAGGGCTATGACTGCCCTGCCATACTGGTCTCGACCAATTATGAAATCCTCGCTTACAACTCTGAATACCGCGACGCATTTGGCGCGCTAGAATTGGACCAGCAGCCCAGTTGCTTCAGCGTTTCACACGGCTATGATGTCCCCTGCGACCAGGCCGGAGAATCCTGCCCCCTCAGCGCAGCTCTGCTTTCAAAGCGCAAAGAGCGAGTTTTGCATATTCACCAAACTCCCCACGGCAAAGAACATGTGGATGTCGAGATGCTGCCTATCTTTGACGACCAGCAACAACTGTTGTTCTTTGTTGAGCTTTTGCGGCCTATTCCTCTCGCCAGCGGGAATGTCACCGACCAGAAAATGATCGGTAGAAGCCCGGCATTTTTAAAGATGCTGGAAGTGATTAGCCGCGTAGGGCAGAGCGATGTATCTGTGGTGCTTAAAGGGGAGTCTGGCACAGGCAAGGAACTAGCGGCCAGAGCTATTCATATGGCCAGCGCTCGCAGCGGCAATCCCATGGTAACTCTGGAGTGCTCTGGACTTACAGACTCTCTTTTTGAAAGTGAACTTTTCGGCCATGTGAAGGGCGCATTTACAGGCGCACAATTTAATAAGCCAGGACTTATAGAGCAGGCTGACGGCGGCACATTATTTTTAGATGAAGTGGCCGATATTCCAATGCCTATGCAAGTCAAATTATTGCGACTGTTAGAGACCGGCACCTACAGGCCAGTGGGCAGCGCCGAGATTAAAAACAGCAACTTTCGACTTATCTGCGCCTCACATAAAAACCTCGCGGAGATGGTAGATCAGGCCAGCTTCCGTCAGGATTTATTCTATCGTATCAATGTATTTCCGATTCATCTGCCTTCTCTGGCCGAGCGGCGCGACGATATTCCCGCTATCGCCAAGTCGCTCATCCATCGCATCTCACCAGATCAAACCTGGCAGCTTACGCCGTCTGCAATGAAGCGCCTGAGCAGCTGGAACTACAAAGGTAATATTCGCGAATTGCGCAATGTTCTGGCCCGCGCCACCGTCCTGGCAGAGGCTGAGGTTATTGATCAGGATATAATTGACAAATGTTTTGATATTGATTTCCAAGCCAACGTAAATATTGAATTGGATAAAGTGGATCTAAAAACTTCTGAGCTGGCCTATTTGCAGAATCTAATGACCACCTATGGTGATAAAGTAAAAGCAGCTCAGGTAGCTGGCATTAGTGTGCGATCCCTGTACAGAAAGTTAAATCAGAGATAAATACTCTGCCACTTAATAATTAGGCTCCCGCCAAAAAAATGCACCTCCTTTGCGTGCATAGGGCTGAGCATCTACAAATAGGCAGAAGCGATGGTCTTTTTAGTGGTGGAGGCGGCGGGAATTATTCGTCCTTCGTCCTCACCCCCTCTCAAATAAAAGGGGGCCGCCGTCGCTGCGCTCCCGCGTTGTCTCACCACTTCGTGGTTCGGCTGAACCCGCTTCGCGGCTTCATTCCCAGTAGCAGCCAGAAACCAAAAAAGGCCACCCTTTCGGGTGACCTTTTCTGGTTTTTTGGTGGAGGCGGCGGGAATTATTCGGGCGTTGCCCTCACCCCTCCGGGGCCGCCGTCGCTGCGCTCCCGCGTTGTCTCGCCACTGCGTGGCTCGGCTGAACCCGCTGCGCGGGTTCATTCTCAAATCATCGGCCAATAAAAAAACCCCAACCCTGTCGGGTTGAGGTTTT
>CAJQJT010000368.1 GCA_905478725.1 uncultured Pseudomonadales bacterium | reverse complement strand
CATCACTGTGACATTGTATCAAGTCGTTCCTCGCCATCTCATTTTACAAAGGATACTCTTTTTAATACTTCCCAAGTCAGAACCAGGTCAACTACAAAAAAATTAAACCACTGCTTGGAAAATCAACAAGGATATTCTTTGAGAAATAGAAATACGGGAAAATGCTCATGCTGCAATTCATCTTAGGACGATTAATCAGTGAAACTTGTTTATTTACGTAAATAACAGCCAATATATTATACGATATATAATGATATAATAAATAGTAAGGCTGTATTTAATTAAACACTTCTTGTCTCAAATGAAATACAGCCCAGCCAATATATTAGTTTTATATATGGGTAACCACTGCTTGGAAAATCAAAAAGAATATTATTTGAGAAATAAAAATACGGAAAAATGCTCATGCTGCAATTCATCTCAGGACGATTAATCAGTTTCTGAAACTTGTTTATTTACGTAAATAACAGTCAATATACTATTTATATGTAAATAACAGCCAATATACTATTTATATATATAAGATATGGGTATGGTGACATTATACAGCAGAATACATATTGTGGTAAGGAAGATATATTTAGCTCTGCATTTAACTGCCATCAAACATCCACATTTAGCTTTAACTTACGTTTTCGTTCTTTTTCTTTTTGTGCAGATAAAAGGCCCGCGATGCGTAGAGTTCGGTTTGATTGAAACAATATTTCAGCAACAGACCACAGCTCAAATGTTCCACTTTTAAAATTAGACACGACCTTTTGTTCGCTCTTAGTATATTCCGGCTTTGCCCAATGCTTTCTCCACCAAAACGGTTTTAGAACGACTTCGAGTGAATTATAATTTTTTCCTGTTACTGGATCTTCAATCGTAGCCAAAAAATGTCCTAAAGCAGTGAAGCTTTTGTTGTCCTCCCAAAAATAAACCCGCCCAAACTCTTCTGCACGGGAGACCAGAATAGTGCAATAATCACTAAGGTCTACGTAACGCTCGTCGAAGCGATCTTTTTTCAAATGAACAGACCCTTTCGGACGAAATAAGTGGACGCGTTTATGATCTGCTGTACACCGTGCCAATCGGCTTTTTCAAAGCGCGCTTTGGCACTGAGCGTAGAGTTTAAGTAGTCGGCAAAATAACTGCGAAAGCCGTTGAGAATGGTCTTCGCCATACGTCTGGCGGTGGAATTATGAATCAGTGGGGTTTGCGCCATGGGGACAGGTCTCGGCCGGTTAGCTGATGATTAATTTTAAATTAATTCTTGTAGTTAGCGCATTTTGTTAGCGCCTCTCTCTAGTTCAACAGCTGCTTTAAATTATCCAGCTCGGTTAAAGCCTGTTCTTTGCTGGCCTTCTTCATTGAGGTCTCAGGCAGTGCTGCCGGAGGCTCCACGGTAAACACTTCACCGCCGATTACGCGCTCGCAATACTGCTGATAGGTCTCAGAAAATTGTGGAAAGGCTTGTTTCTCAGCGGTGTTGGCCAAAAAGTACCAGCCGCAGTCGCGACCGGCGGCATAGACCGCAGGATGTGACCATTTTTGCGCTGCCTTCGGGCTCGGCATATTACAGACTTCAAGATAGGCCTTGCGCGGTGAAGGCAGACCGTCGGGCATACCTACCACACGGCAGGCATTGATCATTTTATGTAGCGTTGGCAGGTAGTCGTTGTCGGCAATTATTTTCTCCGCGGCCAATAAAATAACTCGTGGGGCAAAATCACCCAGAGTCGAGAGCCAGAGCTTTTTTGCCATGCCAACCGATTCGTTTTTATCACCAAAGGCCGCGTAATACTGATTGTGATAATTGACCCGAAACAACGCAAAGGTCTGATTGATTGCATCAATCAGTTCCGGGGTAGCTGGAGCCTTTTTAGCTTGCCCAGCTGCGGTCGGTGAGGTCTTCGACGAAGCTGCGATCTCGGATGCGACCGTTTGGATTAGATCCTTGTTGTTTGCCATGTGCTGTATCCGTTGACGAAGGTTGAATATGTCGCGCCCACTGGCGCTTAACGAACTGAAGAAACTTGGTGCTCCAAGAGCTCTGGGGCATACCATTCTCTTGCCAGTATAAGATAAATTCCGGCACCAACTGCTCGGCGAACTGACGATTGATATTGGCCATTTGCAGCACATCGTAGACCGAGGCCTTGGGCTGCCACTGGGCTTCAATTTTCCGCGGCATGCTGTCCTGATCCATCATCCCAGTAAAGAACTGCCACTGGCGACGAATATGCTGGATGAACTTCGAGTCCCAGGTGCTGGATACATCACCGCGGTCGCGCCAGTAGAGAATAAACTCTGGAATTGAATCATCAACAAAGTTGCTGTTGATGCCACCCTGACCAATCAGAATCTGCAGAGCATCTCGCGAGGGGCGCCAATCGTCGGTGAGAGTCACCTCCTGACGACGGCGATGGGAGGTCGCTTCAGCCTGCTGCCACTGACGCCAAACCTCTTTAATAAATTTCGACTCCCAGCTGTGGCGCGGCACATTGCGCTCCCGCCAATAGGTGACAAACTGGGGAATCTGTTGCTGAGCAAAGGTCTGAGTCACACCCAGCTGGCTCAGTTGCCGCACGGCATCCTGACTCGGCTGCCAGCTATTGCCCATAGTCTTGGCTGAGGTCGGCATGCCAGTGGCTGGCACGGGGGCCGCGGCGCTGTGGTTATACGCGGGCTGCTGGCGTTGATGACTGTTCTGCTGAGGACTTGGCTGAGAGTTTGATAGCGCACTTGGTTGAGAACTTGATTGAGAGCTTGATTGAGAGCTCTGAGCAGTACTCGCCGCCACACCATCATTAAAGGCAAAGCGAAAGTCCCGCTGAGAGGAAAAGGGTGCACCGCCAATCAGCAGCAGGCCCTTCTCATGTAATCCCGCGGAGAGGCGTAGAATGTCCTCTTCGCGCCAAAAAGGTGCAAGGCTCAGCAATCTATCTGCTGCCACAGTAAACCACTCAAACCCTTGGTTTTGCTCAGGCGTGCCATGACTGCGGCACTCCTGTAAAAGTTGCAGCAACACGGTCTCTTCCAGCCCGATGGTGGCGGCCAGAGTAGGTGAAATAGTGATCGGTTTTTCGGGTATCAAAGACATCGCAATACTTTATCAGAAAGCCCACGGATGGACGAGGTTAAGATTTTTTTGTCACAGGTTTTTTAGTCCAAACCTCCTATGTAGCATATCTAGCCATAGAAATAGGGCTCTGTAACAAGAGATGCTTTGCCCCTGTCTTAAAATGCTAAATGTTATGGCTTTCCTTGCCATGGGCTAACAGCGCCAAATCAAAGATTATTGAGCCTGAAAAATACCGACTTGTCCGATATCGGCCGAGACATTACCTATAAGACACAGGCAAGAGCATGACATTTCGATACGATAATAGAGTGGCAATAGTCACTGGAGCTGGTAATGGTCTCGGGCGCTCCCATGCTTTGGGGCTTGCAGCCCGTGGCGCTAAGGTAGTGGTAAATGATCTCGGCAGCCAGTTAAGCGTGGCGGAGTCCGTAGTTGAAGAAATTCGCGCAGCTGGAGGAGAGGCTATTGCCAATGGCGCAAATGTGACCCAGCCCGGTGAGGTTGAGGCCATGGTTCAGGCCGCGAAGGACAAATGGGGCCGGGTTGATATCTTGGTCAACAACGCAGGTATTCTGCGGGATAAGTCCTTTTCAAAAATGAGCTTGGATGACTTTCGCCTAGTCTTGGATGTACATCTTATGGGTGCAGCCATATGCTCCAAGGCCGTGTGGGATCTGATGAAAGAGCAGCAGTATGGCCGTATTGTTATGACCAGCTCCTCTTCAGGGATCTACGGTAACTTTGGTCAATCGAACTATGGCGCCGCCAAGATGGGTGTGGTGGGATTGATGAACGTGCTGCATTTGGAAGGCGCCAAGTACGGCATTCGCGTCAATGCTCTGTCGCCCACAGCCGCGACACGGATGACCGAGGGTTTAATCGAGGCGGAAGCACTTGAGTTAATGACTGTCGAGAGCGTCACAGCAGGCTTGCTGTATCTTGTGGGTGAAGAAGCACCTGCGCGGTTGGTGCTCTGTGCTGGCGCCGGTGGCTATGCGGCGACGCGGATCTATGAAACCGACGGTATTTGCCTGTCGCCAGAGGATCAAACGCCGGAAAATATTGCCTTAAATATAGAGCATATTTTGGATACCTCGAGACAGACCATGCTGCAACAGGGCGCGGACCAGACCATCAAGTTTATTGCCCGGGCGACTGAAAGGCAGGCCGGTGAGTCGAACTAAAAAGAGCATCGAGCTGAAGAAGCTCTTACTATGTAGCTTAAAGTGGGTTGAGCCACTTAAGTTATACTAAAACAAAAGCGGCTGCCTGAGTCGCTAGTCTAATTAGATCGGCACTTTGCATGGGGCAAGCCGACACATTTTTCAAGCTGTGGTTAGCCTTAAAAGGGCGATCGGAGTTATCGGAGCGAGACCAGCGCAATGAGATCTACGCAACCTAATCTTCATTCCCCTATCTCTGATCTCAGCCGTCATCGGCTGGGCTCTTATTATATTCGCGGTTATCTGCAGGGGGCTCTGCAGCAAGGGTTCGATCCAAAAGATATTCTGACCATTGCCAATATACCGCCCTCTGTCTATGAAGACCCCACAGCCTCTATTAATGGCGAGCAGCTGCAGCGCTTGATTCTTAAAATCAGGGAGACCATGAACGACCATTACATGGGGTTTTTACAGGTCCCGGGTAAGTTGGCCATGGATTCCGAGGCCGGCAAGGCCGCGGTAAAGGGTGAAACCTTGGGCCAGAGTTTGCGCGGCTTATTTGCCTTTGTGAATGCGGTGCGCAGTGACGAGGCGCGGACTCTAGTGGTCGATGAGGACAGCAATGAATGCTCGATGAACTTTTGTTTTAGTGGATTTAATCAAGGCGTCGATGCCCATTTAGCCTATTGGTATAGGCTCTATTGGGGCTACAAGTTTTACTGCTGGCTGATTGGCGAACGCATCCCGCTGACCCAGGTATGCTTTACCGGGCCAAAGCCTCGAGACTGCATTGCCTATGAGGCGGTATTTGACTGTGCCATCGCCTTTGATCAGCCGGAGAATAAACTCTGTCTGGATGCGAAGTATCTGGTCAAACCAGTGTTTCGCAATGAAACTGATCTGCTCAACGATTCCTTTCCGCTGATGTACCCCAATGCCAGTTGGTTTACTATTCCGGGGAAGGATGTAAATATCTCCAGTCAGGTTGAACACATACTTATTGAGCTGCTTAAAGAGGGCATGATTGCGCCATCGATTGATGTGGTGGCGGGTCTTTTGGCGGTAAGCTCAAGGACATTAACCCGCCGACTGAGCAAAGAGAAAAAATCCTTCCAAAAAATAAAATCTAAGGTGCGCTGTGATATCGCCCAAGACTTGCTGATCAACAGCGATATCTCCCTGACGGTTATTGCCGAGAAGATTGGCTTTTCTGAGCCCGGGGATTTCACCCGCGCTTTTTTGGGCTGGACCGGGCAGACCCCCTCATCATTTCGCGCCCAGCCGCTCTCATAAGCCTGTCGTGAAATGCTAAATCAATTGGCTCCAATTAACATGGTCTTAGCCAGCCAATCATTTACTCTCTATAGCAAAGCTAAAACCGAGCCTCCGGGTCTAATATTGCATATCGTCTGTGATATTGGATGGATCGATTTGAAGAGAGGCGCTACCCCAAAAAGGCAATATCCCAATGAATCAAACTGAAACCCTCGCAGCTCCG
>CAJQJT010000367.1 GCA_905478725.1 uncultured Pseudomonadales bacterium | reverse complement strand
CCGGTCCCTTTAGCTAGGCTCGTAAGCTAGGCTCGTAAGCTAGGCTCGTAAGTTAGGCTCGTAAACAGGGCTATTGAGCAGAAGAGCTTATATCTCGCTACTGAATTGAAAACAGAGATCGACCAGGTGATATTTTAAGAAATTATCGAATTCGGAACTTGTCACCGACACAGATAAGACACCCAAGAATAAAAAAACCCCACCTCAAAAATCTATATTTTTGAAATGAGGTTCTAATTTTTTACAATCCGAAGCGGTAGTTCACCGCTACCATTCTAGTCCTGAGTCGCTTTAACAGACCCAGAAACCCGCGCCACACCTAACTTCAGGTCATGAGAAATCAGGTATAAACAGGGAATCAAAATCAGCGTAATCGCGGTGGCGGTCAAGATACCGAAGCTCAGAGACAGGGCCATAGGAATTACGAACTGGGCCTGCATGCTGGTTTCAAATAACATCGGTAACAGCCCGACAAAGGTTGTCAGCGTGGTCAACAGGATTGCCCTAAAGCGACGCTTACCCGCGGCCAGAAGTGCATCTTCTTCGCTGTCTTCAAACTCTCGGGCACGGTTGGCAAACTCCACCAGTATCAGGCTGTCATTCACCACTACCCCAGACAGGGCAATCAAACCTGCAATCGACAGGGAGCTAATCGCCATATCAAAGAGAATATGGCCAATTACGGCACCGACAAAACCAAAGGGAATCACGGACATAATAATCAGCGGCTGCACATAGGAGCGCAGTGGCACCGCGAGCAGACCGTAAATCAAAAACAGCGAGACCACACCTGCAATCATTAAGCGGCCAATCAAATCAGATTCCTCCTGACTGGCACCAGAGACACCAAACTCAACCGATGGATAATCGAGCAGCAGCTGCGGAATAAAATTGGTGCGGATATCGTCGATCACAGAACTGCTCTGAACCTTAGAAGCATCAGCGTCCGCAGTAATAGTCACTGCCCGCTTGCGTTCAATACGAGATATTTTTGCCAAACCTAAACCCAGACGAATATCCGCCACTTCACTGATCGCGATAGCCTGACCGCTGGAGGTACGAATATGCATATCCTCCAAGGTCGCAATCGAGCTGCGCTCGGCAAGGGGATAGCGCACCATCACTTTTAAGGTGTGAGGTCCACGCTGCAATCGCTGCACTTCCTCACCATAAAATGCCTGACGTACCTGACGGGCCACATCGGCCATGGAGATACCCAACTGGCTGGCGTAGGGTTTTAAGCTGATAAGGATTTCTCGGCCGCCGACACCCTGGGAGTTGTAGATATCAAACACCCCGTCGTATTCACCGAGCTTATTTGCCAGAGCCACGCCGGCCAGTGATAACTGCTCTGGATCCGGCCCATAGAGTGACATATTAATTTTCGCGCCACCCCCGGCACTGCTGCTGGAATAATAATCCTGCTTGCGCACATTAGGCAGATTGCCCACCTCTTTGCGCCACAGTTTTTCCACATCAACCGCACTTAAAGGGCGGCTTTCTCCAGGTGTAAGCTCCACCCGAAAACTTGCGGTAACATCCGACTGGGTCCAAAAGAAGGTGTGCGCCAAAAGACTATCAGCTTCAGGATTGGCTGCCATAAAGTCACTGTCGACTTTATAAATCGCCTCTTCGATGGACAGCAGAGCCTCATTAAAACTCTCTGTTGAACTGCCATCCTGCATGGTGACAACCGCATGAATACCATCCCCCGGAACATCGGGGAAAAACTCAAACCGAGCAATGCCGCCACTGAGTGTCGAGATTGAAATCATCAACACACCAATAAAGGTCGCCAGAGTGATATAGCGATTTCTCATACATTTTTTTAGAAATGGCTGATAGCGATATTCGATAAAATTGCTCAACCCTGCACTTATAGCCAGCTGCCAGCGCTCAATCGTCGCACTGACAAAATTCTGTGATGTCTTGGGACCACCAAATTTTAATCCGACCAAGTGCGCAGGCAAGATCAGCTTCGACTCAACCAGCGAGAACAGCAGACAGAGGATCACCACTACAGACAGCGCTTCATACATAGCGGCCAATGTGCCGCCGACAAACAGTAGTGGCGCAAAGGCTGCCACCGTGGTCAGCACACCAATGGTCGAAGGAATGGCAACGCGCTTGGCACCGGCAATAACTGTGGCCATAGGCGCCACATAGACCAGATTGGGATCACTGCTCGCGGCCAGTACTTTATCGGCCTCATCTTTGACCTCGGTGAAGACACTCTCGCCAATAACAATGGCGTCATCCACCACAATTCCGAGCACCAGAATAAAGGCAAATAGACTGAGTACATTGATATTGACCGGGAAGGGATTCACTGGCATCAGCCAAATCGCGCCCAAAAAGCTCACCGGAATACCCACCACAACCCAAGCCGCAACACGCAAATTAAGAAACAGCCCCAGTACCACCGCCACTAAAATGGCACCGGCGGCTAGGTTGCTGAGCATCATATCGAGGCGTCCCAGCAGGTGGAAGGAGTCGTCGTTAAAGGTCGCAATGCTCAGCCCTTCTGGCAACTGCGAGCGCTTTAAATCCACATACTTTTGAACTGCCCTACTAATGGTAATCAGATCTTGATCATCGAGAGTAAACACGCCGATAGAAAAAGCGTCCTGGCGATCAAAGCGCAATATACTGGGGGCCTCGGTAAAAGCATCTTTAATCGTCGCCACATCCGAGAGCAGCAACTGACTGCCATCGTCGCGGCTGCGCAGGACGATATTGGCAAACTCTGCGCCGCTGTAGGACTTGCCCTGGGTTCTCAACAAGACATTGCCATTGCTCGCCTGAATCATTCCCGCAGGCAGATCTACCGATGAGTTGCGCAGCACCTGAGCAACCTCAGCAAGGGTCAGGTTAAGCTCCCGCAGGCGGGTTTCTTTTACTTCAATGGAGATTTCATAGTCACCATCACCCCAGAGTATTGCGCGCTTGACCTCAGGCAATGCCTGAACCTCGTCAAACATCTGCTGGCCCATCTCTTTGCGGGTGCGCTGATCCATGTCACCAGAGACAGCTATACCCAGAGCCCAGGCGTAGTTATCCACTCGTTTAACGGTGGGCTTTTCCAGATTCACCGGCAAATTCACAATACTGTCGATGCGGTTTTCCACCAGGGCCATCAGCTCATTGATATTTTCACCGGACTCAACATCCAGCACTATAGAGGCCATATCACGGTCGGCGAATGAACGAATCTCTTCAATCCCCTTTAGGCCCTGCAGCGCCGCCTCCATGGGCAAAATAACCGCTTTTTCCACTTCGATCGGTGCGGCACCAGGATAGGGAGCAATTATCTGAATCGCATCAGTCTCGGCTCGCGGAAACATCTCCTTGCTCATATCCGACGAACTGAAAATGCCCGCACAGAGCAAAAACAACATCAGTAAATTGGCGGCCACCGGATTGCGGGTAAACCAAGCCATGAGGCCGGTACTGTTGTCCATGGGATTAATGGGATTGATAGGCTTTTGCATTAGTTAGCACTTCCTACAGGTCTGACCAACATACCTTCGATCGCGGCACCCATGGCACTGACAATAATTTCAGCACCGTCCATGAGACCGGCATCCACATAATAGAACTGGTCATCGCCATGGGAGCTTTCGACTGGGGTTAAGCGCAGGCGCTGCTCACTGTCCACCAGGGCCACTCGATTGCCTTCCATCAGGGCGTGGCGCGGTATGGCGTAAACATTATCAATGGTCTTGCCGGCAATTTCGGCACGCACAAAGGTACCCATTAGTAATGGCGAGCTATTGCCGGCGGAATCACTAACAACTACATAAGGATCAACGATCTGCGCAACCAAATACTGGGAGCGATTGAGCTGATCCACCACGCCTTCCGAGCGCACCACTTTCGCAGCCCACTGTACTGGCTGAGAAGCCACGGTGGCGTTTAGAGTCACTGCAGGCAGCTCAGCTTTATTGCTGTGTTTTATCAGGTCGATGCGGGCGAGATCTTTTTCGGTCAGCGGTAACCTTACCTCTGCAAAGTCGATGGCAAAGATTTCACCCAGTGACGTCGCCACGGTAACGTAGCGACCGATATCGACAGTTTTTGCCGATACCATGCCCAGGTAGGGCGCACGAATCGTCGTGCGGGCAAGCTTGAGTTTGGCCTGTTTGACTTCGGCCTCAGCCTGCAAGACATTGGCGCGGGCCTCCGCTAGGTAGGGCTCTCGCAGAGCCAACAGCGGTGCCTCAGAGGTCGGACGGCCGGTCATGGCCCATTCCTTTTGCGCCTGAGTAGCCCGTGCCAATTCAAAAGTAGCCTGGGCATTCATGCTAATTAGACGTGCTTCGGCCCGCTGTAAGGCAACTTCGTAATCAGTAGGGTCTAACTGCAACAAAACGTCTCCAGCCTTAAAGGTACCGCCAACCACAAACTGTGGCGAGACAGTCAATACTGCACCGGACACCTCTGAAATTAGTTGAGTGCTAGTGCGCGGCAACACCGTGCCCTGAGACTCAACCAGCAAATCGGCGCTCTGGGCATAGACTGTCAGCGTTTTTACCGCAACTGCGGTATCAGGGGCCTCGAGCTTGAGAGGCGCTGGGCGCAGAATCGTAATAATCATCGAAATGGCTGCGGCAGTCGCAAGAACGGCAATCGGCAAAAGAACTTTTTTCAACTTTTTTATCCTGGGAAATTATTATGAAGATGCTATGTTTTTAAGCTTACAAGTTTATATACGTAAGACCATCCACTGTAGCTCCATCCACTGTTAGGAAGCTATCTATAAAGAATAAATAGTTATTGTAGATTTAATCCAATTTCCACAATTGGGCGTAAAACGGCATGTAAAGATGATAAGGTAGAGTAGCTTAATGAGCATGCACAACTTAGAAACTCAAACTCCAGCAACTCCTAGAATTAATGGTGATCGCGTGGCTGTCTTCAAATCTACAGAAAAGCGTTCTGACCAGTGGAGTCAGCTGCTCATTTCTGTGGGCGAAACCCACGATCGTCAGGCATTCGCCAAGCTGTTTAAACACTTTGGCCCGCTGCTCAAGGGCTTTGCCCACGCCAGCCGCAATGAAGGCTGGTTTCCCGGTTTGGGCGACGATTTAGTGCAGGAAGTAATGATCAAGGTATGGAACAAGGCCGGTGGTTACAACGCCGAGAAAGCCTCTGCCACCACCTGGATTTACACCGTAGCGCGTAACTGTCGTATCGACATGCTGCGCCGCAAGAGCAATACTCAACATCTTCCCTTAGAAAACGAAGACTTCTGGCATGAGCCGGATGAAGAGACACCGATCTCACTGCTGCAGCAAAAGCGCAGCGAAGACAAGGTACAGAGCTCTCTAGCTCAGCTACCGAAAGAGCAAGATGAAATTCTGCGCAAGGTCTACCTGGAAGGTAAATCCCACGCCGAAGCATCTGCCGAACTGGGGTTACCGCTGGGCACCGTTAAATCACGTGTTCGTCTGGCGCTACAAAAAATGCAAGTAATAGTGTCCACAGAGGCGCAAGAATGAACAACACAAGCCAATTCCATCCCGACGAAACGATGCTCTTAGAGTTTTCCGCGGGAACTTTAGCCACAGCACCTTCAATCTGTGTATCCGCACACCTGCACTTTTGTTCTAAGTGTCGCACTTCGCTGCTGCGTCTAGATCAAGTTGGCGCTCAGTTAATGAGCGAGGCGAAACCTCTCGAACTGGAAGATCACGCCTTTGATACCGTGATGGCCAATCTCGATAGCAGCAAGAAGGCTCCAGCTGAGACGGAGAATAAGCGTACAAGTTATCCCTTCAGTGTTAGCAAGCTGATGAAGAATAATCTCGTTTCACAGACTTGGAAGCGCCTCTCTGCATCAGTAGATGTGGCTCGCTTTGAGACTGGGCAAAACGAATTTGAAGTGGCGCTGCACAAGATCTGCGCAGGCGGCAAGACACCCAAGCACGATCATCACGGACTTGAGTACACAGTCGTTTTGAAAGGCAGCTTTTCAGATGAGAACGCAGTCTATCGCGAAGGTGACTTCTTGGTCCGTGAGCCCGGCGATGTGCATCAGCCCATGGGCGCACAGAACGGCGAATGTATCTGCCTGTCTGCACTCTCAGCACCGATTAAATTGACCAATCCGTTTGGCTTTTTGATGAAGCCTTGGTTGAGAATCAACCCAATGTAATTGCTTCGTCTGTGCCTGTATCTCATATAGGCACAGACTGGTTCAGCAGTACTCTTTAGCCCTACTCTTACCCCAACTTTAGTCGTACTCTTCAGCAGCACCCCTAATTGCCGATTGGCAATTCTCTCAAGCTCGGTATTCCGCTACACTGCGCACTCTTTAAACTGCACATAGGCGACGTCTTTACCCATGGCCCAATACGTATACACAATGAATCGGGTGAGCAAAATTGTTCCTCCGAAACGCGAGATTCTTAAAGATATCTCACTCTCTTTTTTCCCCGGCGCCAAAATCGGCGTGCTCGGCCTCAATGGTTCCGGTAAGTCTACGCTGCTGAAAATCATGGCCGGTCTGGATACTGAATTCCAAGGTGAAGCCCGCCCCATGCCAGGCCTCAAAGTTGGCTATCTGGCTCAGGAACCGCATTTGGATCCGGACAAAGATGTGCGCGGCAATGTGGAAGACGGTGTTCGCGAAGCTGTGGATGCGCTCAGTGAGCTGGATCAGATCTATGCCGACTACGCTAGCCCGGATGCGGATTTCGATGCACTGGCAAAACGTCAGGGTGAGCTCGAAGAAATCATTGAAGCCTGGGATGCACACAATCTCGATCACGCCCTGGATGTAGCTGCAGATGCACTGCGCCTGCCGCCCTGGGATGCGGATGTCACATCCCTATCCGGCGGTGAACGCCGTCGTGTTGCTCTCTGTCGCCTACTGCTGTCGAAGCCCGACATGCTCCTCCTCGATGAACCCACCAACCACCTAGATGCTGACTCAGTGTTCTGGCTGGAAAAATTCCTCGAAGAATTTGCGGGTACCGTGGTTG
>CAJQJT010000366.1 GCA_905478725.1 uncultured Pseudomonadales bacterium | reverse complement strand
TGGTCTCCGCAATTACCAGCGTTCTAAATTAGGACGCTGGGCTGTGTCTAAAGTAAAAAAACTATTCTCAACTATTAGCGGTGTCGCCACTCGTTTTAGCTCTTCGGTCTATGGTCTGCCCGCGCAGAAGAAAATAGTTGAGGCGCGCAAGCTCATTGCCTTCAGGGTGCTGGGTCAAGACTATCTGATTCCCTTAAACGAGGTGAGTGAGATACTTGAGATCCCTCCGTCGACAAAACTACCCAGAGTTAGATCCTGGGTAACAGGTCTGGCCAATGTTCGCGGTCGCCTGTTGCCTATTGTCGATTTAGCCGCTTTTCTTGGTGGCAGTTTAAGCAGTGCGGTGCGCGATCGACGGGTATTAGTGCTGGATATTAATAATGTCTATGTGGGCGTGGCTGTTGATGGCGTCCAGGGGATTAAATCTCTACCTCTAGATCACCACCAGACAGAAGCTAGTCAATGCCCAATGGCCGACTTTACCGATGGGGTTTTTGTCGAGGAAGAGCGCGCACTACCACTTTTTTGCGCCCGCAAGCTGATTGAAAATGAACAATTTATGGCGGTTGCTATCTAGGCTTTAGGCGAATGGTTTAGATTTTTGACCTGCAGGACGCAAAGTAAAAATTGTGATACAGAATAAACATGGAGGATTATATGAGTACAACTACTGGCAAAGGATCGCTTTTTCGCAGCTTAATTATCACGCTGGGAATCATCTGTATAGGTGCTGCGGCATACAGCATTGTTGAAGTTAACCGACAGGCAAAAAACGATCAGAGCAATTTACAAAGTATCGCTAACCTACGTATTAAAGCCCTGCGAATTACCAAGCTGGCGGATGATGCTGGCGCTGCGCGCGCAGAGGCTTTTGATTCCCTAACGGGTCTCAATACCCAAATGGAGCGCGGCTGGAAAACATTGCAGCAGCGGCTCAACTCTCAGGACGAAGTCTCCCGCAGCCAAATTAAATCTGTTGCCGACAGCTGGGGCAAGGTGCAAGCCGAGCTCAAGCAATTAGCGGACAGTCGTGAAACGGTTATCTTCGTCTCCGCCGTTGCCAATAAGCTCAACGACACCTTACCTCAGGTGCAGGATAACGCCGGCCAGGTTGTTGACTCCCTGATTGCCCAGTCTGCCCCTGCAGGCCAGATCGCTATTGCCCAGGAACAACTCTGGTTGATCGAGCGCATCGGACGCAATATTGACAAGATGATCCTTGCTAGCGGTGATGCCAATGTGGCCGCCGATCAGTTTAAAGGTGATTCCAATGTCTTTCGCGATACCTTGGACTCCATGAAGAACGGCAACTTTATTCTCGGCATTACCAAGGTCACCAATAAAGAAGCCCTGGCGAGCATTGAACAGATCCAGGCCTCATTTGATGTGGTGGCCAACGATATTGACCGTATTTATAGCTCAGCCAATGATCTCACCACTGCACGTCAGTCTGCGGAAGCACTGCTTGCCGATGTGCCAGTGCTGCTCACCCAGCTCGACAATCTGGATAACACAGTGGCAGATCTTGCCAGCTCCCAGCAGCGTCTGTTTAATGATTTAACCAGCCTTTCGGCTATCGCAGGGTTCTTTACTGCCCTGGTTATTTTAGGCTTTATTAACTTTAGAGCCACTCGTCGCAACCTGATTGAATCCGAGCAGATCAAAGATAAAAACCAACAGGCGATTTTACAGCTGCTGGACGACATCTCAGATCTGGCCGATGGTGATTTGACCGCCGAAGCCACGGTGACGGAAGACTTTACCGGTACCATTGCCGACTCGATTAACTTCGCCATCGGCGAGTTGAGAAGTCTGGTGGAAAATGTTGCTAGTTCCTCTGAAAAATTAACCGGATCGGCCAATGCAACCCGTGCCACTTCTTTACAGCTAGCCGACAGCGCGGAGCACCAGGCTCAGGAAATTGCCGGTGTGTCAGCGGCGATTAACGAAATGGCCATCACTATTGATCAGGTCTCCTCCAACTCTGCCGAGTCAGCAGCGGTTGCGGAGCGATCTGTATCCATAGCCAAAAACGGTTCTCAGGTGGTACGTAATACCATCGAAGGTATGGATACTATTCGCGAGCAGATTCAAGACACGTCAAAGCGAATTAAACGTCTCGGCGAAAGCTCTCAGGAAATTGGCGATATCGTATCGCTGATTAATGAGATTGCCGAACAGACCAATATCCTCGCCCTTAACGCGGCGATTCAGGCCGCCATGGCCGGTGAAGCGGGTCGTGGTTTTGCGGTAGTAGCGGATGAGGTTCAGCGTCTTGCTGAGCGCTCGGCTACAGCTACCAAGCAGATCGCCGGACTGGTTAAAACCATTCAGAGTGATACCAATGAAGCGGTAAGCTCCATGGAGCAGACCACCGCTGAGGTGGTTAAGGGTGCCGAGCTGGCCCACAGTGCCGGTATTGCATTGGAAGAAATTGAAAGTGTATCGACAAATCTTGCAGAGCTAATTCAGGATATTTCTGAGGCGGCAAAACATCAGGCTACTACCTCTGCACATATTTCCAACACCATGAACGTGATTCAGGAAATTACCTCGCAAACCCTATCCGGTACCAATGACACCGCAACATCGATTGGTGAGTTGGCCGAGCTGGCTGTAGAAATGAAACATTCAGTGAGTGGATTTATTCTTCCCGACTCGAATGCCAATCAAGGCGAGGCTGAACTTGATGGCGGGGATTCCGAAAATGGAACTGAAACTGCAGAGCCTCTCGACGACGATCAGCTCGGAGCCATGTTCGCTGTGGCTGTTGAACCTGAATTGGATCAAGGGAAACCCTTGAGCGAAGAGAGTCGCTTAAGTGACGATGAAGACCTTAATAACGAGTCGGCTCAGAGTTTTGAAGGAGACAAACTCAATCTTAATTTTGTTGCCAGCACTGATATTGAGCAGGACTTTAACGAAGACCTTGAAGTGGATGCTGAAGACCCAGAAGAGCTTTTACATCTCGAAGAATTTGAAGCTGAGATCGAAGCCATGTTGAGTGATGGGGGCGATAAAAAAGCATAAGCGTCGACGGAAAAGGGCTTATAGGTGGCCATTAAATCACAGCAGGCAATGCTTCAGAGAAGTGAGTTCGGATATTTCGATATTTGGAAGACCGCTATTGAAGAGCGCACCGGTGTGCAAATCACACCGGATCGCGAGCGTGCTCTGGGCTTACTGCTGAATCGGCGAATGGGCGAGTTAGATCTTCTCGATGCTGACCAATACCTAAACCAAACCCTAGACGTTACTCGTGGTGCCAAAGAGTGGAGTGGGTTGGTGGACAGTTTGCTGGTGAAGGAAACCAGCTTCTTCCGCCATCGCCCCTCATTCGATTTTGTGTCCCAATGGGTTAAACAGACTGTCACTGCAGAGGATTTTACGGGCCCACTGTGGGTTTGGAGTCTCGGCTGTTCAACCGGTGAGGAGGCCTACTCACTGGCCATAACCGTTGAACAAGCCATGTGTGAAGTGGATGTCGAACCGCGTTTTGGCATCATAGGTACTGACATCAGTCGTGAAGCCATATTTCAAGCCCGGCGCGGTATCTATCGCGCCAGTAAAATGACTGCCGTGGATGAGTCGAGATATGAAAATTATTTTGATCAGGTAGGCAAACAGCTGTGGCGGGTTAAAGCGGATATAAGGCGTCGAGTCTGCTTTCTTACCAGCAATATATTGGCCGACAAGTCGCCACTGATAAAGCGCAAGATGCATCTTATCTACTGTCAGAATATGTTGATTTATTTTCGTCGCTGGAAACGCCGCGAGTTGGTAAATCAGTTAACCCAGCATTTGGATAACCAGGGTTGTCTGATGTTGGGTTTAGGAGAATTAAGTAACTGGACGCCTGAGGGATTCGCGCGCACCGCGCCGAGAACTGTCCAGGCATACACCCAGGTTGAGACCGTTGAACAGGGAGAGGCTCTATGAGCGAGGTTCAGATAAAAAGAATCAAAACATTCACCGGACTTGAATGGTTAGTGGGCGAGATAGAGACCAGTTTGGATGCCGCCTTTAGCGAGCTGGAGGTCTTCACAAAAAATAATACTGACGAAACCAAAATACGTTTTTGTCTTGGCCACCTGCATCAGATAACCGGCCCCTTTAAAATACTGGAATACGAAGGTTGCATTTTTCTTGTTGAGGAAATGGAGGCTTTGACTCAAGCTATAATTGATCGCAAGGTTTCCAATATAAATGAAGCCTGTGAAATTTTGGTTCAGGCAATTGTTAAACTACCAATTTATCTGCGCCAGATTCTCTCCAATCGCGAAGACCGCCCCGAGACTTTAATTTTATTATTAAATGACCTGCGCGCGGCCCAGGGGCAGTCCTTGGTTTCCGAGGGGGTTTTATTTTCCCCCGATCTATCCGCCTTCAAAAATCTGACTAAGAGTCAGGGCGCCGTTGGTCCCAATGCTCCCTCTAGCGATATGATAAAACGCCTGCGTCAGGTCTATCAGCTGTCCCTAAACAAAGTAATAAAAGAGCAGGGCAAAGCGGAAAATTATTCAAATCTTAA
>CAJQJT010000365.1 GCA_905478725.1 uncultured Pseudomonadales bacterium | reverse complement strand
GGTGGTCATGGGCACGATCTCTTTGTCAAAGCGCCCCGCCTCCTGAGCCGCCGCTGTGCGGCGCTGACTTTCGAAAGAATATTCGTCCTGAGCATCGCGAGAAATGCCGTAGCGCTTGGCAACAATCTCGGCGGTTTCAATCATGCTGATATAGGCTTTTGGCTGTTCAGCCAATACTGCCTGAGAAATATTTCTGTGGCTGTTTTTATGCTTTGTCTGAACCAGTGAAATGGATTCCACGCCACCGGCAATCGCCGCGTTGTACTCGTTGCACATAATCGACTTGGCGGCGGTGGCAATGGCCATCATTCCAGAGGCGCACTGGCGATCCATGGTCATACCTGCAACCGAGTCGGGCAGACCCGAGGCGGTGGCGCAGAGGCGGCCAAGGTTGTAACCCTGGGTGCCCTGCTGTGCAGCCGCGCCCATTACCACATCATCAATTAACCCTGGATCCAGGTCTTGCCGTGCCATCATTGCACGAATCACATGGCCGCCCAGAGCTGGGGCTTCGGTATTATTAAAGGCACCGCGGTAGGCTTTGCCTATTGCGGTGCGGGCTGTATCTATAATTACTGCTTCGCGCATACTACTCTCCTGGATTAGGCGTGTTGGCTTGATACTGAGACCACTTCGCCGGTCATATAGCTGGCGTAGTCAGAGGCCAAAAACATCATTACATTGGCGACTTCCCAGACTTCTGCTGGGCGACCAAAGGCTTCCCGCGCAGACAGCTCGGCGAGCAGTTCTGGCGGCGTTGTTTTACGTAAAAAATCATGCATGGCAATACTTGGCGACACCGCATTAATGCGCAGACCAAACTCCGCCGACTCCATTGCCGCGCAGCGGGTTAGGGCCATCACACCGGCTTTGGCAGCGGCGTAGTGACACTGTTCAGTCTGTGCCCGCCAACCCAATACCGAGGCATTGTTGACAATCACACCGCGACCCCGGGGATGCATATAACGAACCATAGCGCGCATCATGCGCATGGTGCCGGTAAGGCTGATATCGATCACTCTGTGCCAGGCCTCATCTTGCATATCCTCAAGGCGGCAGCTGCCACCCAGTCCAGCGTTATTAATCAATACATCAATGCCGCCACTGAACCCCTCGGCCTCATCAACCAGGTGCTGAACCTGCTCTTCGTTGGTCACATCGGCGACAATGCCACGCACTCGGCACTGGCTGTCGAGGGCAGAAAGGGTCTCTACCGCCTGCTGTAAACGGCCTTCGTGAATATCGCTGATCACCAGGCTGGCAGCACCCTCTTCCACAGCGCGCTTGGCCGCAGAAAAACCGATTCCGGCGCCGGCGGCAGCGGTAATTAAAATATGTTTTCCGGCGAGCAATTGGTGTCCGGCAACATAGGCTGGGATCTCTTTTGACATGGTCTTTCCTCTATCAGTTATTGCCACGGGGTTCACGGGGCATGCCAAGGGCCCGCTCAGCGATCAAGTTGCGTTGAATCTGGTTGGTGCCGCCATAAATAGTGTCGGCGCGGGTAAACAAAAACATCGACTGCAGGCGATTGAGTTCATAGGGCTCGGCGTCCAAGATTTCGCTGTCAGAGCCCATCACATCCATCGCCAGCTTGCCTAAATTGCGGTGCCATGAGGACCAGTAGAGCTTGTAGATCATGCCCTCGGCTTGCAGTTCACCCTCGTCTGAACCAGACAAAACTCGCAGGGTGTTGTAGCGCATAATGCGCAGGCCAATATGGGCTTCGGCTATGCGCTGGCGCAACATCGGGTCGCGGTCTGCGCCATTGCTCTTCGCCAGATGCACAATGTCATTAAATTCATTTTGGAACAGCATCTGCTGGCCAAGGGTCGAAACACCCCGCTCAAAACCCAGCAGCGCCATGGCAACCTGCCAGCCCTCACCGGGTTTACCGACAATATCCTCAACGCTGCAAACGGCGCTATCAAAAAACACTTCGTTAAATTCCGAGGTGCCAGTGAGCTGTTCGATGGGACGAATAGTGACCCCGGGCTGATGCATGTCGAGCATGAAAAAGCCCAGACCTTTATGGCCCTTGGCCTGAGGGTCGGTGCGCGCGACGACAAAACAATATTGGGATTCATGGGCCAGGGAGGTCCAGACCTTCTGCCCAGTGATTTGCCAAACCTGGGCCTGCTCGTCGAAAACCGCTTTGGTTTTGACATTGGCCAGATCCGACCCCGCCGAGGGTTCGCTGTAGCCCTGACACCAGATCGCGTCGCCACTGCGAATGCTGGGCAGATATTTGGCTTTTTGCGCCTCGCTGCCATAGGCAATTAGGGTTGGCCCCATAAGGGTTTCGCCTATATGGCCAATTCTTCCCGGGCCACCGGCACGGGCGTACTCTTCATTAAAAACTACCTGCTGCTCAATGCTCGCAGCGCGACCGCCCCAGTCTCGAGGCCAGCCAATACAGGTCCAAGCGGCATCGCCGAGCTTGCGCTCCCAGGCTTTGCGCTCTTCGACAAAACTGTGTTCATCGCCGGGACCGCCGCGAAAGCGGATAGATTCAAACTGACCACAGAGGTTGTCGCGCAACCAATTGGCCACCTCGACCCGAAAGGCTTCGTCACTGGCGCTAAAGCGTAATTTCACAACGACACCTCGCTATCTAACAGTTGTTTGGCCAGCCGCTCACGATGCTCACTGGCATTACCGAGAAAGCTCTCAAGGGCTTTGGCGCGCTTAAAGTAGAGTTGAATGTCGTATTCAGAGGTGATGCCGACGCCGCCGTGCAGCTGAATACCGCAGCCGGCGTTAAAGAAGAACGCCTCACTGCTGTAGGCTTTGCTGATGCTGGCCGCCTCAGCGAGAGTCTCAGCATCGCAGGCACCGGCGAGAAACTCATCGGCAATACAGGCGGCATAGTAGAGCCCTGAGCGGGCCGACTCGGCCTTGAGCATCATATCTGCACATTTGTGTTTTATAGCTTGGTAAGAGGCTATGGTGCGACCAAATTGCACCCGCTCTTTGATATAGGCCACCGAGATATCTAGGGACTGCTGGGCTCCGCCCACCTGCTCGGCGGACACGGCAATGGCTGCCAAGTCGAGAATACTGTTGAGCAGCTGGGCCTGACACTGAGCCACTGCGCCAACACGCTGCTCAGGAGAGAGCACTAGGTTGTCGCACTGAAGCTCGGCCAGACGCCGGGTTTGATCCATGGTTGGCAGAGATTTTATCGTTAAACCCTGAGTGTCCCTGTCGACAAACCAGAGTGATATGCCCTGTTCACCGCTGGCAAAGGTTTCCTCAGCCGCAACAATGAAAAAATCGGCACTCTGGCCATTCAGTACATGGCGTGAAATACCGTTTAAACAGACGCCCTGATCGGTGATATTGGCCTGCACATTAATTTGACTGCCGTGAGTTTGAATACCTGCATGGGCCAGCGTTGCCACTTGCCCCTCGAGAATACGCTCCAGATATAGGGCCTGCTGCTCTTCGCTGGCAGCCAGTCTAATGGCTGGCACAGCAAACGCCGCAGTGGCCATCAATGGTGAGCAGAGTAAAAATCGTCCGGTCTGTTCCAGGGTCGCGGCGAGCTCCACATAACCCAGCCCGAGACCACCCAAAACTTCAGGAATAGGCAGTGCCTGCCAAAACATGTCGGCGCTAATTTTCCGCCACAGATCTTTGTCATAGCCGGCTGGCTCAAGCATTGCACTGCGCACAGCAGCACTGGTCGAGACCTCGCTGACAAAGGCTTCAGCGGTGTCGCGAATCATAATTTGTTCGTCGGTAAACTTAAATTCCACTGTGACCTCAGGTGCCGTAAACGTTTTGTGCTGGCGCTTCGCTGGCCAGCAGATTATTCATTGCTGTGTCGAGGGTTTCAGGAGTCCACTGCTGACCATTATCTAGGCCAGTGGTGGTACGCCAACCGTCAGCAATGGACAGCTTGCCGCCCTCAGCTTCAAAGATGCGACCGCTGACACGGCTAGAATTTTCCGAGCACAGCCAAGCCACCAATGGCGACACATTCTCCGGCGCCCAGTAGTCAAAACTGCCATCCTCCGGCTTGGCCATACGCGCCGCCATAGAGGCCACTGCCGTGGTCATGCCAGTGCGCGCCGCGGGGGCAATGCCATTGGCGGTAACACCATAGCGACCTAACTCGGCAGCTTGGTTCAGTGTTAGGGCACAGATGCCTGCTTTGGCGGCGGCATAGTTGGACTGGCCCACCGAGCCCTGCAGACCAGCACCAGATGTGGTGTTAACAATACGTGCAGCCAGTCCCTCGCCGCTTTTCGCCAGATCGCGCCAGTATTGCACCGCATGTCTGGAGGTGCAGAAATGCCCTTTCAAGTGCACTGAAATAACCGCATCCCAGTCCTCTTCGCTGAGTGAGGCAAACATACGGTCGCGATTATTGCCGGCGTTATTAACCACCGCGTGGAGTGCGCCGAATTCACTGATTGCTTGGTCAACACTGCGCTTGCTGTCGGCAAAATCGGTGATATTGGCGTTGTTATACACCGCCTCACCACCACTGCTAACAATTTCCTTAACCACCTGTTCGGCGGCCGCTTGGTTGATATCGTTGATCACGACTTTAGCGCCGTGACTGGCCAGCACTCTGGCGTGGGCGGCACCTAAGCCACCCCCTGCACCGGTGATAATTACCACGCGGTCTTGACAAAATTTTTGCACCTGAAGCTCCTTATAATCGCTCAATAATGGTCACGTTGGCCTGACCGCCACCCTCGCACATGGTCTGCAACCCGTAGCGACCGCCACGGCGTTCTAACTCATGTAACAAAGTGGTCATTAACTTGGTGCCAGTAGCCCCGAGGGGGTGTCCCAGGGCAATGGCGCCGCCGTTAACATTGGTCTGTTCATGGGCATAGCCGGTCTCTTGCAACCAGGCCATTGCTACCGAGGCGAAGGCCTCATTAATTTCAACTAGATCTATATCACTGAGGCTGAGACCTGCTTTTTTTAGTGCATATTTGGTCGCTGAGATCGGCGCGGTGAGCATCCAAATCGGATCGGCTCCACGGACACTCATGTGGGCTATACGCGCTCGCGGTGTCAGGTTGTAGCGTTTTAGAGCGCGTTCGGAGACCACTAAAACAGCAGATGAGGCATCACAGGTTTGACTGGAGACCGCCGCAGTAATACGTCCATTTTCTTGCAGTGGCATTAGCTCGGCCATTTTTGCCAGCGAGGTGTCGCGCACTGTTTCATCCATGGACAAGCCATTGATGGGCGCCACTTCGCGGTCAAAATAACCCTTGGCAATGGCCTCGGCTGCGCGCTGATGAGAGCTCAGGGAAAACTGTTCCATAGCCTCGCGGCTAAGATTCCAATGCTTGGCGATCATTTCGGCGGAGTTAAACTGCGACACCGGCACATTGCCATAGCGCTCTACCCAGCCCTGACTACCGGAAAAGGGATCGCTAAAGCCCATGGGTTCGGCCACCAGCATGGCGGAAGAGATTGGGATAGCACTCATGGTTTGCACGCCACCGGCGACAACCACATCCATGGTGCCAGACATAACTGCCTGAGCAGCAAAGTGGACCGCTTGCTGTGACGAGCCACACTGGCGATCGATGGTGGTTCCGGGAACCTCATCAGACAGACCAGCGGCCAACCATGCTGTGCGGGCAATATCACCGGCCAGGGGCCCGATGGTGTCGACACAGCCAAAAATCACATCATCGTACTCATCGTCGGGAATAGCATTGCGTTCAACCAGGGTACGCAGCACATGGGCACCCAGATCGGCACCGTGAACTTCGGCCAATGAACCGCGACGGCGGCCAGTTGGCGAGCGCACTGCGTCGACAATGTAAGCGGAGGGAATAGTCATAGTTAGTCTCTCGAATTGGTCTCTAGGCAGCTGTAATAGGATTGGCCGCATCGCCCATATGGCGACGACCAAAGGTGTATTGAGGGCCAAGCAAGGCCTTGGGCTGCAGCAGCCACTCGTGAATACGGTTCTTGTGGAAGCCGGCATCGCCCCACTCTCTATCGAGGGTCCAGGCACGCTTCATCCAAATATGCAGATCGCACTCCCAGGTGTAACCCATAGCCCCATGCACCTGAGTGCAGTTGCGGCTGGCGGCCCGCGCGGCATCCCCAGCGCTGGCTTTGGCATGGGAGACAGACCAGTCGGCGCGGGTCGGTGCCACAGCAACCGTGTAAGCTGCGCGATAAATCGCCGGCTTGGCAAACTCCGCTTTGACGGCGCAGTCGGCGAGTAGGTGTTTGACCGCCTGATTGACACCAATTGGGCGGCCAAACTGTTCACGATCGGTGGCAAATTTTACCGATCGGGCCACCATGGCTTCACTGAGGCCAAGTAGCTGGGCGGCGTTAGCCAGGGCGCCGCGATTGAGTGTCGAGCGCCACAGATCGGCACCTATTTCACCCCGGGCAATACAGGTCTCACTGCGCGGCTGCCAGCTGACTTTGCTCAGGCGACGGCTCAGGTCGACGCTGGTTTGCAGCTCCAGTTGCACCGCATCAGTGGCGACCAGATGCACTTCATTGCCGTGGGGCAGGAGCAAATAGTCGGCCCTGTGAGCAAAGTTGATATAGGGGTTAATCGACGGACCGCAGAGCACAGTTTGCTCCCCTGAGGCTACCGCTTCTAAGAGCTCCCGCAGACGGCTGTTGCTTCCTTCGAGGGCGCGATCGGCGTCCACTAGCATGGGCGTCGCCACTAGACAGCTATCGACAATCGGCTCTGGCAGTGCAGCCCTGCCACATTCCTCGGCAATCAAGATAAAGTCCACGGCACTGAGCCCCAAACCACCCTGTTCTTCCGGAACTAGCACGGCGGTCAAGCCCAAATCGACCATAGCTTGCAACGCAGCGCTGTCGACACCGCTGTCACTGTCCCAACGCTGGCGAATACGCTCAGCAGTGACTTCATTTCTGAGCAGGTCACGGACGGTGTCGCGAAATAATAATTGATCATCACTAAAGGTAAAGTTCATGGTTATCTCTCTTTTTGCCGCTTATCGACGCGGCATGCCGA
>CAJQJT010000364.1 GCA_905478725.1 uncultured Pseudomonadales bacterium | reverse complement strand
TGCTTCGGTAGCAGTGGGTAGGCCAATTTCGGAAATATCATGCAGCAGTTGACGGCCAATATGCAGGCCATCTGTGATTTTAAACGAATCGTTCATGAACGGATCGTTGATCAAGCCTTTCCAGCCGGTGGTGGTGCGGGGCTTTTCAAAGTAGACGCGCATAACAATCAGCAGTGTATCGCCGACTTTTTCTTCCAGCGCTTTGAGTCTGTTGGCATAGTCGTGGGCAGCTTTGAGATCGTGAATCGAGCAGGGGCCTACAACAACAATCACTCGGTGATCTTTGCGCTCGAGAATATTCTCGATATTCTTGCGCCCCTGGGAGATTACTTTGCGAGCAGCGTCGGATAGCGGGATTACACGCTTCAATTCTGCTGGGGTAATTAGAACCACCGGTGGTTCGATATTAATATTTTCTACAGCCTGTGAATCCATGCTCAAGTTCCTAACAAATGTGGTTTTTCAAAAGATTAGCCATTGTACTTAAATCTACTGACTTTTGAAGGCTATTCGGCTTCCAGCTCAATAAACATGGGGATTTGAGGGAAATACAGCGCGCAGCGAACAGGATTCGCCTCCATGCTTCGGTAGAGCTTTGCATAGTGGCCTAATTGGGCGCTGTAAGCCTTGGTCTGACGCTGAATAAATTGCGCTTCAGACTCGCCCTCGACCGGCTGTGAAAGCTTGTAATCAATAATCCAGCGGGTGCCATCGTGGACAAAGGTCCTGTCGATTACCGAGGTTCCCAGATGTTCTCGATCACTGTATCTATAGCCTAGAGCCTGCTCGCACTCAGCCTGCTCATGCCTCTCTAAAATCCAGCGGCCACGCTGATCGGCAAGCATGCGATTAACCGCTTCCATCAGGCTCTTTAACTCATCCGGTCTGGCGAGCATGCCCAGTTCCTTAAGTTGCGCTCCCCAGGTTGCTGGCAGCTGTTGTATACGCGACTCAGACCACTGTTCCAGACCTTCGTTGGCCAGCTGTTTCAGAGTTCTGTGGAGCACTGTACCCATAGAGCGGGCACGATTTGACAGGCTACTGTCATTTTCACCGCTGGACTCGGCCGCGGTTTCCGGGGTGCCCAAATTGGCATTGCTGTCTGGCCGTTGGGGAGTCTGAAACTCTTGGTCGAGACGGCGAATGTGACTGAGGCTTGGAACCTCTTTATTGCCATCGTCCGTTGACTCGGTATCACTCTGCTTGACCGAGTGGATGCCCAGGTCTAGCCCTGTCTCGATGCTTTTCCATATAGGGGTCAATAATGTGGTCTTGCCTGTGGGTTGCCACTGGCCATTTTTAAGTTGCTTTACCGCACCGCACAAATAGAGTCGGCGCACTGCTCGGGTTGCGGCAACATAGAGCACTCTGGTGCTCTCGAGGCGCGTCTTGAGGCTGTCTTCGCGCTTTAGATAGCTGTAGACGCTATCGTCTTCTTCATCATGGGCGCCTAGCGGGGCCATGATCAGCGAAGATTCACTCTGCTCATCTATATGCTGCTGCCAACGCAGTAGTTGCTTCTTATCTGATCCGGAGCCGCGGCTGAGACCGGGCAAAATCACATGGTCAAATTCCAGGCCCTTGGCTTTGTGGATCGTCATAATTTGGATAACCGACTGTTTGCCAGCGCCATTTTCTGGATCGGTCTCATCAGGAGAAGGAGCTGCATAGAGTTTTTCGACAGCCAGTTTAAAACTGTTCCAATCGCTCAGGGTTGCGCCAGTCTGCCAGCTCTCCAAGAGATCCAAATAGCTGCGGGCATCACTGAGATCGGCACTGTCTAGCAAGGTCGCTGGGCCACCCAAATCGATCCATAGCTGTTCCACGGTGGCGCGCAAATTAGCCCGACCACGGTTGTGCCAGGCGGCTTCTAAAAGGGGAATGATTCGCTGCAGGCTTTGTTTGCCATGCTCACTTAGTGAGACCGATGAGTCAGCAGTTTCAAGTAATTCAATCAGTGGGGCCAACATGGCATTGGTTGATTGATAGCGATTGCCACTGTCATTTTTTGCGCTGTTGGCAACGGCCAACAAATCCCCAAGACTGAGCCCGCAAAAGGGCGCTCGCAGCACAGCCAGCCAAGCGATCTTATCCGCTGGCGAGAGCAGGGCGCGGGTTAATGACAGCAAATCAATCACCGGCATTCTGCTGGCCAGTGGTGTGATATCTATGGCCTGCCAGTAGAGTTTGGCCTCTCGAAGCGCTGGAATAATACTGCGCAGATGACCACGTCCCCGAACTAGGATGGCTATGGATTCCCCAGAATGGTTATCCCGTAAGCTGCTACACAGGTCCGCTATATAGTGGGCTTCATCAACTTTGTGGTCGTCCCCAGCAAAGCCTTGGAAATGAACAGCCTGAGCCTCATCCGCCGATTTAACGGCTACCGATGGGGAATAGGGAATTGCGCCGCGACTGATATCGGCGTGGGCCGGAAAGGCTTCACTAAAGGCGCTGTTGACCCATTCGATAATACCTTCCTGAGAGCGAAAATTAGAACTCAGTGTCAGTGGCGTACATTGCACCGGTCCAACCGGATGGCGCTGAGCATTGAGAAACAGTCCAACATTGGCATTGCGAAAACCATAGAGGGATTGCATGGCATCGCCAACCAAAAATAGCGTGCGGCCATCATCCTCTTGCCAGCCACCAATCAGCTGTTCGAGCAAATTAATCTGTGCCGCAGAAGTGTCCTGAAACTCATCTACCAAAATATGCCGTAGCTGGTAGTCGAGACGCAGGGTGATATCGGAAACCACACCATCTGAGGTTTCAGGTTCTAGGGCATTCAACGCAGCTAGAGTAATTGCCGGGTAATCACACTGGCCCTGCTGCTGGAAAATAACATCCAGCTGCGCGGCTAACAGAGGCAGTAAAAAGCCCAGAGCATCGAGCATTTTCTGCTGAGCCTGATTGATCTCTGCGTCCGGCAGATGCATCACATTGGCGATCATTTCATTCAGTTCAGGGCGCTCACGACACCAGTCCAGCAGCACCATAATCCGTGCCTTGACCTCTTTCTGATCGCTGGGGAATCCCTGCTTAACATTGATAGTTTTCCGCGGATCACCGCCTTTGGTTACCAGCAGACCGAGGATTAGTTTCCACTGGGCCACGCCTTCAAGACCGATCTCGGGCAATTCGCTAAAACTCCCGAGTTCGCTGAGAGGGAAATTATCTTTCGGCGCAACATGCTGGGCGGCGAAATCGATCAGCTCGACAAACTCACCGGCGATGGGCATCAGCGCCTCATCCAATTGCAGTAGATTGTCTGCGACTACCTGTTCTATGACCTGTTGAAAATATTGGCTGTTTGTTCCTGCATCGTAAATTAGTGGCAGCCACTGCTCACGCTTGCCCAATAACTCGGAGAGCAGGGTTTCACAGCGCGCCATATCATTGCCAGTGTGGGCCAGCAGCACGGCTAGTTGCTCTGCGACCGGTCCGGCTTCTTCGATCTTATCCAGTAGCACCCGAGCGGCGCTTTCATAGTGAATCTGGGGTTGCTCACTGGGTTCTGGGATGGGGCCAAACTTAGTTTCCAGGGCAAACTGACTGGCAATGTAGCGACAGAAACCGTCGATGGTTTGAATTCTTAAACGGCCCGGCATATCCAGCAGGTTCCAACCCAGCTGTCTGTTGCGCTCGACTGCTGCAGCGGCGAGATCCCAGGTTTGGGCTTCATACTCATTCTCTGGTCGCGGCGTATAAGCTGCCTGACGCAAAGCACTGTGAATTCGGCTGGCCATCTCGCGAGCGGCTTTGCGGGTAAAGGTAATGCTGAGAATTTCTTCTGGATTGTCCACGGTGCAGAGCAGTCGCAAGACACGCTGCGTGATGAGTCCGGTTTTTCCTGAACCAGCTGGGGCAGAAACGATAAAACTCTGCGAGGGATCCAGAGCCTGACGGCGCTGTTGCAGGTCGGCAATTTGAGTCATTGGCTCTGCTCCTCAAAAGTGCCAGCCCTGCTTATAGAGCCCGCCACTTCGGCATTGATATCCGCTTCTTCAGACCAGCGATTTAACGGCAACAGATAATCCTGATAACCGAACTGAGTCTGGTCGTGGACTTCAACGCTGGCATGGCCGCGAACAAACTCATCAGCGAGATTATTTAGCGCGCTCTGCCATTCATCAATCTGCTCTGCCCACAGCTGTGACAGGTCGCCATCTGGGCTCTGTTTTTCACTGGCCAAGAACTTGCTGTCGGTGCTGCCAACAAACTTAATTTTGCCGCCTTTGATCTGAGCAAAGGCACAGCCATTGGCTCGGGGATTACTGGCCAAAACATAGAGGGGTAACTGAGGATCCACTGGGCGGGAACCACTCCAGCTTGACTCTTTTACTTCACCGGATTTGTAGTCAATAACCAGCAGCTTGTCACCGATTTTGTCCACTCGATCAAGACGCAAATTGATCTCAAGATCGCCAAAGCGAACGCTGTTTTTACTTTCCAGTTCGACCACCTCGAAGGCTGGGCGCAGTTTCTCTTCTTCCAGCCACTGGGCCAGAAGTTTCTCTAGACGCTGTTGCTCGAGCCCGCGAAAGCGGTCGCCGCGAAGGATGGGGTGGCGTGGCGCCCATTCTGTCAAAGTCTCAGCTATGGTGGTTGTCAGCTGTTGCTCGAGCTGCTCCTGGCTCAGGGCCTGCAAGGTAGCGGAGCTTTTCCAGATACCCCAGAGGCGATAGAGAATTTCATGTAATAGGGAACCGCGATCCATTGCTGACAAACCCTGAGTGGGTTCCTCTAGTGGCTCAGCTTTTAGTCGGTGAGTGACAAAGGCATTAAAGGGACAGATGGATTGGTTTTTTAGCAGAGTGCTGCCGCCGCGAATGGTTTCAAATTTCTTTTGGTAGGGCGGTGCTTGGTCCGCCAGCAGTTGGCATTGATAGTCCTGATAAAGCCATGGCGGATGAGCCTGGGGACTGTCAATTAGTGGATGAGGAATCAGGGCGATATCAGTGATTAGGGGGCTCGGG
>CAJQJT010000363.1 GCA_905478725.1 uncultured Pseudomonadales bacterium | reverse complement strand
TCTTCAACCACCTGACGGGCTTTGTCAGCGACGCTGTGACGTGCGGCGCGGAGCACGCTGGCCAGGTCAGTGACGGTATCCTGAAGCTCATCACAGAACGTGATAGCAGCTTCACCGGTTACCGCTTCTATACGTCTAACGCCAGCAGAGACACTTGATTCGGCACTGATACGCAACAGACCAATATCGCCAGTACGATTGGCATGAGTGCCACCGCAAAGCTCAACTGAGAAGTCGCCGCCCATGCTCAGCACACGCACTTCATTGCCATACTTTTCTCCAAACAGCGCCATGGCGCCCTTCTCAACCGCATCATCCATGCTCATCACTTCAGTTTGCACTGAGCTGTTGCGCAGAATTTCACGGTTTACTCTATGCTCAATAGCACGCAGCTGCTCTGGGCTAATGGATTCCCCATGGGAGAAGTCAAACCGCAGCCGCTGACTGTCGACCAAGGAGCCCTTCTGATTAACGTGCTCACCCAGTATCTGTTGCAATGCAGAATGTAATAGGTGGGTTGCCGAGTGATTGAGGGCTGTTGCTGTGCGCACTGAGCAGTCCACGGTGGCAGTTACCTTGTCGCCAACCTTCAGTTCACCAGACAGCACCTTGCCAATATGTAGGTGATGCTCACCGGCTTTGCGACAATCGGTTATTTCAATTTTTGCCGAGGCAGTTTGCAAATAGCCACTGTCACCTACCTGACCACCTGACTCTGCATAAAATGGTGTGCTGCCAAGAATGATAGCGACCTCTGCATCCACTCCAGCTGCCGCAACTTCTTCGCCAGCGGAATAGAGGGCAACTACATCAGCGCTGTTTTCAAGGCTATCGTAGCCAACAAATTCTGTAGAACCCGCAACACGAATACTCTCGCTGTAATCTAGTCCAAACTGGCTCGCAGAACGAGCGCGAGTGCGCTGGGCTTCCATACATTTTTCGTAGCCTTCCATATCCATGCTGTAGCCGCGCTCTCGGGCTATATCATTGGTCAGGTCGGTGGGGAATCCAAAGGTGTCATAGAGCTGAAAGATCAACTCGCCGGGCAGTTGCTCAGCGCTGAGCTTTTCCAGTGCCGCGTCCAATACGCCCATACCCTTATCCAGGGTGCGGGCAAATTGCTCTTCTTCTTTTTTGATCGTGGCGATGATCTCGGCCTGCATGCTCAGCAACTCGGGATAGGCTTCACCCATCACCTCACCTAGAGCCACTACCAGCTTGTGGAAGAAGCTGCCTTTAGCACCGAGGTTATGCCCATGGCGCAATGCGCGACGGATAATGCGGCGCAGCACATAGCCGCGACCTTCATTGGAGGGCACCACACCGTCCACCACTAAAAAGGCACAGGAGCGAATATGGTCGGCAACCACTTTTAAGGAATTCTCCGACAAATCGGTGACGCCAATAATTTTCGCTGCTGCTTTAATCAGATGCTGGAACAGATCTATATCGTAGTTGTTGTGCACGCCCTGCATCACTGCAGCGACTCGTTCAAGACCCATGCCGGTATCGATCGAAGGCTTGGGCAGTGGCGTCATCTCGCCGCTACTGTCGCGTTCAAACTGCATAAACACCAGATTCCAAATTTCGATATAACGATCTAGGTCGTCGTCTGGGCTGCCTGGAGGACCACCGGGAATATCTTCTCCGTGGTCCCAGAAAATTTCCGTGCTCGGCCCACAGGGCCCGGTATCGCCCATCTGCCAAAAGTTATCTTCGTCGAGACGCGACAGACGCTTGGGGTCTATACCAATTTCATTGACCCAGATGTCCGCGGCTTCATCATCGCTAATATGCACGGTGATCCAGAGACGCTCTTTGGGTAGCTTGAGCACTTCAGTGAGGAATTCCCAGGCAAAGCCAATCGCTTCGCGCTTGAAATAATCGCCAAAACTAAAGTTGCCTAGCATTTCAAAAAAGGTGTGATGCCTGGCAGTGTAGCCAACATTTTCCAGATCGTTATGTTTGCCACCGGCACGGACGCAGCGCTGGGATGACACCGCGCGATTGTAGTCACGCTTATCACCGCCGAGAAAGACATCTTTAAACTGCACCATGCCAGCGTTGGTAAACAGCAGGGTGGGATCGTTGCCTGGCACTAGGCTGCTGCTGGGCACAATGCTGTGCTGCTTGCTGGCGTAGTAGGTTAAGAATGCGTCACGAATGTCGGCGCTTTTCATGATTGGTTATTTCCAGTTGTGGGCAGGGCCTGATTGGCCAATGCGCTTAAAATAGTAAGAGCTTAAAATATAAGGTACTTAAAATAGCGGGCTTTCAAATAGTCGGCCCTTAAATAGTCGGCCCTTAAACAATCGACTCTTGAATAGTGGACTCTTAAATAGTCGACTCTGAAAAATCTAAACTGCCAGAGGGATCGGCCAAAACATGCAGATGCAAATGAAATACGGTCTGCCCAGCTGCCTGTCCATTATTAACCACTAGGCGAAAGGCTTCTTCTACCCCAGCCTGTCGAGCGACTTCACCAGCGACCCACATCAGGTGCCCAAGCAGCGCTTTATCCGCTGCACTGGCATCAGCCAGTTTGGCGATTGGCTGGCGCGGAATCACTAACATGTGCACAGGTGCCTGAGGCGAGATGTCGTTGATCACGATGCACTGATCGTCTTCGTAGAGAATCTCTGCCGGAATTTCTCGATTAATAATTCGTGTAAATAGTGTTGGCGTTGAATCGACCATCAGGAATACTCCAAAGTTAGTACAGGGGGATTATTTTCCCGAGTCACGGAGCTTTTCATCGGCAGTCAGTTGACGTGCTTCCGATTCCAGCATCACCGGGATGCCCTCGTTGATGGGATAGGCTAAACCACTGGCACGGCAAACCAATTCTTGTTTGGCTTTATCATATTCGAGTGGCGCCTTGCTGACAGGGCAAACCAATATACTAAGAAGCTTTTATCCACGATGAAATCGTCCATTTGAAAACCGCGTTAGTTTACGCAAAATGACGCCTGACTGCCATTATCTAGGGTAAATAACCTTTTCCAGGCTCATGACAGCAATCAGAAATTGTGC
Source organism: uncultured Pseudomonadales bacterium (assembly GCA_905478725.1). Classification (GTDB taxonomy): domain Bacteria; phylum Pseudomonadota; class Gammaproteobacteria; order Pseudomonadales; family Porticoccaceae; genus HTCC2207. The sequence goes on along the minus strand of CAJQJT010000363.1, from coordinate 1,708 downwards.
GGACTAATTACGCGGGCTATTGCGCGGGGAAGGATTCCAGAACCAGGGCCGGATCAATGCGCTGATTGAGCCAGTTCATCCGCCAATCCAGATGCGCACCAGTGGCTCGTCCAGTAGAGCCAACTCGCGCTATGGGATCACCGCGCTGCACCAAGCTGCCCTGCTCCACAAGCATTGCACTAAGGTGTAAAAAGCTTGAGGAGAGACCATGACCGTGGTCAATAATTAACGTACCACCAGAATAGAACAGGTCATCGTGAGCCATACGTACAATCCCAGCAGCCGGCGCCTTAACAATAGTACCAGTGGGTGCGGCGTAATCTAGCCCATAATGGGGACTTTTAGGAACGCCATTATAGAATCGTTGACTGCCATAGACTCCGGTAATGGGGCCCTCTACGGGTTTGATAAAGCCGGGTAAGAAATCAGTTTTGTCGCTCACCAGACGGCGCGCCTGGACGACTAGAGCAGAGTCAGACCGAATACGCTGCATTTGCCCAGCCGGAGGTTCAACCGTGCGCTGGGGCACCCCTTCCACTTTCTGAATATCGTAACTGCGCGCAGTAACCTTAAACTGCTCCTCAGTGACAACGCCCTCTATATTGGTCAGCACAAAGCTAGAGACAGCAGGCGCATCGCGACCAAGGCCAAACAGAAACTGACCATCAGCCGTGGTTTTGATTACTTTCCCCTGATGGCTAAGAGTAGTCCCAGGCTGAACCTGCCCCAACAGCAAACCACCCTGCTGCCAACTGCCGCGCCACTTAATCAATGACTCGCCAATCAATGGCTTGGCATTAGCGCAAGACACAGAGAGCAACATTAAGCTGAACATTAAAACCGCGAACTGAGAGTAAGATTGACGTTGCATTTACAGGGCCCTAGACAAATCTGCTAGGGCCAGCAGAGATGTCAATTAGTCGATGTCTTTTTCCAGCACTGGCTCTTCAAGCGCAACGAAAGGCTCAATACTGGCGATACGACAACTATAGCCTGAACCTCCCATCACCGAAAGCCGATCGAACCTTGCACAGAGCCTAGTGTTGCTGCGATAACTCACATAGCCTGAACGCTTAATACCAGAGCACTCTGTCTGCAATCGCAAAATTGCAGTTTTTTTACCGAACATGGTTACCAGGGCAGTTTTATCATCGATAAAATTTATCCGCTTAATACGACTGGCAGGCAGACAGCCATTGCGAACCTTCCAGCCAGCAGAACCAGCCTGTTGATCAATTGCCTTAAGTTGATCAGACAATGATTCTTTAGCGCCTCCATTGTCAGCATTAGACCCAGAAGTGACCGCGGCTTCTTCGGAGAAGCTGGGGGAGCTAATAAGAATCAGGCTTAAAAATAGATATACTAGATACAAAGGGTATTTTATTACTTTCATCTCGACCTCCATGGTGCGATGAAGAGAGGCCAAGACAACAGAATCATTGACGGCCCATCTATCGAGGCACTACAGTCCTCATATAACTAAAATAATTTTACTTACCTATATATGACTCAGAATAGACGCTTTACCCCACCTTCGATGCTAAAAAACCCTCATATACAGAGTATTTTAAACAGTCTGGGACCACGAAAAATTCGCGCCAAGCGACTGGCTAAAAAATTAAACAGTGAAACGTTAACACTTACCGCAAAGGATGGGACACGTTTACTGGCTGAATTTGACCTTAGCAAGACACCGAACAATAGCCTG
>CAJQJT010000362.1 GCA_905478725.1 uncultured Pseudomonadales bacterium | reverse complement strand
CCGGACTGCTCCACAGCACCTTTTTTGAGTGGATTGTATTTACCGGCAATCAGCAGATCGCCAAGTCCCTGCAGCGACTCGGTGTCGATCTACACAATCTTGGTGATGCCGATCCGGAGCAACTATCCATCGACAAACAATCGGACTGGGGATCTTATTATCAGAGTAATCCCCATGTGTTCTGCGCCAATATAGCTCAGGGCAAAGAGGCAATGAATAACAGCCGAATGTGCAGCGCAATCTTTGATACTTATAAAGAAAGCATTGCTAGTCTCGCGCTCAATCTCAATAGCCGAGTGCGCTGGGATGCGTAAACTATTAGCACAGATTGGACAGATGGATGGCAACCCCGTTGTTCTGCGAGATAGCTCGCGGCAGTTGTGCAAGCAGCAACTGCTTGAGTGCTGCCGCGATCTGGTCGCGGTCCTCGAAAGCTGCGCCAGCAATATGGTTGCTCTATATGGCGACAATAGCAGTGACTGGGTGATTGCCGATCTCGCCTGCCAAGAGGCCAATATTTGCCTGGTGCCGATTCCGACTTTTTTCTCTCAAACTCAGATCAATCATCTGTTTGCTAGTCTCGCCATAGACACAGTGATCGGCCAATCGAGCGAACCCTTTCTGGCAATTCCAAACATCCAGCGTGGGGTGCAGCAATCAGTGTTTGAGGGTCGCTTGCAACTATTGCAGGTAGTTTGTTCGGGACAGGGCTCAGCACTGCCTGAAGGCACACAAAAAATTACCTTTACCTCAGGTTCCACTGGTCAACCAAAAGGTGTCTGCCTAAGCGTCGAGCAGCAGCTGCTCCAAGCTGCGGCACTAGCTGATGCTGTGGCCTTGGATAGGCCGAGGCATCTGTGCCTGCTACCCCTGAGCACATTGTTGGAAAACATTGCCGGCGTTTATACACCGCTACTGTGCGGCGGTGAGGTGATTATTCCCAGTCTTGCTGAAATCGGTTTTCAGGGCAGTTCGTCCCTGGATGCAGAGCAATTTTGTCGCACCATTAGCCATTACAGTCCCCAGAGCATGATCCTGACACCGCAGTTATTGGTGGTCGCCATCGCCGCCGCCAAACAGGGCTGGCAGCCACCGGAGTCACTTAAATTTGTCGCCGTCGGTGGTGGTCGGGTTTCCGCCCAGCTCCTGGCCGAGGCTCAGCAATATGCTATCCCCGCCTACGAGGGCTATGGCCTCTCTGAATGTGCCTCGGTGGTCAGCCTTAATACCAGAGCCCAGAGCGCGCCCTGCACCAGTGGTAAACCTCTCCCCCACCTCAGAGTCTCTATTTGCCATGGGGAGATTATGGTCTCTGGCAATGCCATGTTGGGCTATGCGGGACAGCCCGACAGCTGGAACCAAGAGATGATTGCCACCGGTGATATGGGCAGTGTCGACAGCTGCGGCTTTTTGACCATTAGCGGGCGCAGTAAAAATCTGCTGATCTCAAGTTTTGGCCGCAATATTAATCCCGAGTGGATTGAGGCGGAGTTAGTCGCCAATACAGTGATCGCCGATGCCGTGGTCTATGGCGACGCTCAACCCCATTGTGTGGCATTGATCTATCCCCGTGATACTGAACTGGCCGATGCCGAGATACAGCGGACTATCGATCAGGTTAACGCTGGCCTGCCAGATTATGCACGCATCTTAAACTGGTTCCGACTAAACCAACCGTTGAACAGTCAAGCAGGAATGCTTACTGACAATGGCCGCCCTGTAAGAGCCGCTATTGCCGCCCGCTATAAACTGCAGTTAAACAATCTCTATCGACAACCAACAACGCCTATTTCTCTTGAGGATAACAGCCAATGAATTTTTTTGATCAGTTACAGGATGCCACCAGCAGCCAGCGTGCCACTTTATTTTCCGCGCCGGTTATTGATGCAGCACTAAAAGGCGCGGTCAGCCTCGACCAGTATGTGGATTTTTTAACTCAGGCCTATCACCACGTCAAACATACTGTACCGCTGTTGATGGCCACCGGCAGCCGTTTGAGCGAGGACAAAGAGTGGCTGCGCAATGCAGTGGCTGAATATATTGAAGAGGAGCTCGGTCATCAGGAGTGGATACTTAACGATATCGCCGCCTGTGGCAGAGATAAAGAGTCGGTGCGCAATAGCCGACCCAATATGGCCACCGAACTTATGGTCAGCTACGCCTATGACAGCGTGCAACGGATCAATCCCCTGTGTTTCTTTGGCATGGTGCATGTGCTCGAGGGCACCAGCATTAGTATTGCCGATAGCGCTGCGGATAATATCCGTGAAAGTTTAGGGCTGCCGAAAAAAGCTTTTTCCTATCTCTATTCCCATGGCTCGCTGGACCAGGAGCATGTGGAGTTTTTTAAAACGCTGATGAACCAAATCGACGACCCCGCTGAGCAGGCGCAGATTATTTATTCGGCGAAGGTTTTTTACACTCTCTATGGGAATATATTTCGTTCACTGACTGGCGCGCCGCCAATGACGCTGACGGACTAAATCGAAGCAGGATGTATAGGAACCCCATTTACAGAAAGCGACATTTATAAAAAGCGCCATTTATAAAAAGCGCTAGCCAAAGGAAATATCATGCAGCTGAATAATAAAAAGATTCTCTTAACTGGCGCCACCGGAGGCATTGGCAAGGCGATAGCAACTCGCCTCAGCGACGCCGGAGCAATTGTCTCACTGGTTGGTCGCAAGCGCGGCACATTGACTCCGCTGTTAGGGTCAATCGGCACTGAGCACAATCTGCTGGTAGCCGATATCAATAGTAGCGAAGGACGCAATCTCATCGCTGAGCACTGCACTGCGAAACAGATCGATATAGTTATTAACTGCGCAGGTGTACTTGATTTTGGTCTCTACGAAGAGCAGTCACAAAGTAGTATCGAGGCCATGGTGATGACCAATATGCTATCCCCCATGCTGCTTTGCCAGCAGCTTATCGCGCCGCTCAAACTGCGACCCGAAGCCACGATTATTAATATCGGCTCAATCTTTGGCAGCATAGGTCACCCAGGCTTCACCGCCTACTGTGCCAGCAAACATGGACTCCGCGGTTTCAGTGAAGCGCTGCAGCGGGAGCTGGCCGACTCAGCGATCAAGATCGGCTATTTAGCGCCCCGGGCCACGGACACAGAATTTAACTCAGCCGAGGTTATCGCCCTCAACAAAGCCTTGGGCAACAGTATGGACAGTCCCGAGCTCGTCGCCACCGAATTGATCCGCTTGCTTGAGAGCAACCAAGCGCGACGCTTTATGGGCTGGCCGGAAAAGCTATTTGTCAAAATCAATGGGCTATTGCCGAACGTTGTCGGCAGCGCACTGATTAAAAATCTTGCCCTTATAAAACACCACAGCAGATTATCCTCAGGAGAGTGAAGAGATGAATATTAGACGTTTAAGACAGGCTATTTTAGCCAGTACACTGGGACTAGTTTGCGCCACAGCAGCCCTGGGAGATACTCAGTCCAGCCCGCAGATGATGGTGGCAATCGGCCAGTTACAGTCCACCTGGGCAGAAGTTAACTACCAGC
>CAJQJT010000361.1 GCA_905478725.1 uncultured Pseudomonadales bacterium | reverse complement strand
ACAGATCTGCCACCCATAGGGTGGCTTTTTTATTAGACCACTACAACTATCTCAATCTATACAGCGCCAAACTCAAAGTAAACCCATTCCACCCATACATACACAACCCAAGCCACTCTAGATTTCCCAGCCACAAATCGCTATTGTCCTCTTCAGCAAGTATCAATCACCCACAAGAGGCGATCATGAAAATCCATCAGGTCTATACCGAAAGTGTATTACGCAATTTCACCTACTTAATCGAATTAGACAATGGCTCGGCCCTCGTTATAGACCCCTGGGACGCCGCAGAGGTCAATACCCTGCTGCACAAGCATCATCTAAGCCTGCACGCCATTATCAACACCCACGAGCACTGGGATCATATTCAGGGCAACCCTGAGCTGGTGGCTGAACACGAGTGCGAGGTTTGGGCGCACAGTAACGGTCAGGGAAAGGTTCCAGGCTTGAGTCGGATGTTAACTGCCGGCGAACTAATCGATCTAGATTCTGGCGCTCAGTTGCGGGTGCTGGATACGCCGGGACATACCTATGCTCATCTGTGTTTTCTGGTTCTAGAGCAGGGCACAGCGGTGGCAGTTTTTACCGGCGACACATTATTTAATGCTGGAGTGGGTCACTGCCGTGGTGGCGATATTGATTCGCTGTATCAAACTATTTCCGAGCAGTTTCATAGTCTTGACAACAAAGTGCTGGTCTACCCCGGTCATGACTATCTGGAGAATAACCTGCGCTTTACGCTCAGTGTGGAGCCGGATAATCAGCAGGCTCAGGAGTGGTTGCCTCGAGTCATGGCTACGGATCCCACTGTGGCGCCTTTAGTTACCTGCATAGGTGATGAGCGGGAATTTAATAGCTTTTTCCGTTTGGCTAATACACAGATTCGCGAAGGTTTGAACTCTGTGGATGCAACTGATAAAGAGGTGTTTATCAAGCTGCGGGCACTGCGTGATAACTGGTAGGGAAGTAAATATACATTCTAGAAATTAGATTATATAAAAACTATAAGTTATTGATTTAAATTACTTAGTTATATCGATAGCAATCATTATGGCAAAGCCAAAGCTAATTATCAGCCCAGTAATAGGGACGGCTATGGGTACCCGAATACCTGTAGCCTCTGGATGCTCATGGGCCTTGAGTTTGATCTGAACTAAGGCCGTGTTGACCACTACAGCGATGATCAAAATCATTAGTGAAGTGGTTTCGGCGAGACTTTCAATGGCGTAACTCAGAGCCAAAACAGACACTAGGAGCATCACTAAAACGGTGGCTTTAATGGGCGTTTGAGTACGTGGATTGATATCCGCCATAAAGGTTAATTGAGCGGGAACCAGTGACTGACGGCTCATGCCATACAAAACTCGGGACGCCATAATCATCTGTATCAGGCCGCCATTCACAATGGCAAAAATACTGATCAGGCTAATCAGGGTTCCATCGGCACCGGTTTTAAATGCGTAAATATAAGTTAGGGGTGCACTCTGCTGGCCCAACTGTTCCGGCGGCACCGCTAATACCGCAGCAAGGGTTACCAAAAAGTAAATCAAGGTGGTTAGTGCGAGGGTAACAATGATCGCTCGCGGCAGATTCCTTTCCACGTCTTTGACCTCTTCCGCAATATTGACCATATCCTCAAAGCCGATAAAGGCATAGAACGCGAGAAAGGATCCACTGAGAATCCCCAGCCACATTGTGCTGTTCAATCCTGGATTAAATTCATCGAGGCGTGCCGGAAAGCTGGCCAGGTCGCTGCGCGTGACCCAGATAATTAGTATCAGTCCGGCTATCTCCACTAGGGTGATGACAGCAGCAGTGATCACTGATTGGCCAATACCCCAGATCGCCAGCAACCCCAGTGCTAGGGTAACCGCAACAATCGCGACCCAGTCGGGGATGGCGACAAAGACCTGCAGATAGCCAACAAAGCCATTTGCCAGAGCCGCAGCGGAGATGCAGCCATTGAGCACCACAAGAATACCAATAATCAGTGTCAGACTCTTTTTGTTAAAGGCCTGTTGCACATAGACCGCTTCCCCTGCGCTCTTAGGGTAGCGGCTGGAGAGTTCAGCGAAAGCCAGGGCGGTAAAGGCGGAGAGCAGGGCGGCGGCAACAAAGGATAGTGGTGCCAGCATGCCTGCTCGAGCCGCAACCTTGCCCACTAGTGCATAGATACCACCGCCTATAGTGGTACCAAGGCCGTAGAGAATAAGCATCGGTAGGGTTAAGGAGCGTCTGAGCTGATTGTCTGGATTGCCTGGATTATCTGGAGTGTACAAAGCTATATCCTATTTTCTAGTTGGCGAGTCCTGCCCTTCTGAATTCACCGTTATGCCATTGGCCTAGCTTTAGCGTAGACCAGATATTGCCTTGCTTAATCCGCTGCAAGCACAGTTGCAACCAGGTTGATCAATAAAATATTTATTTTTAGGGTGGGGACTAAGGGGCTTTTGGAGTCTTATAGAGTATGCCCAGTGACAACGTTAGCTCGTTGAGAAACCGAGGCAAACCATAATAAGGATTATTAGGTAAACGCTAACCTCAGGATCGAGGTTAGAAAACGGATGTATAGGTGACAAGGTGAGTCGTAAACAGCAAGACGTAGAGCATATGGATCTGCCGACAGATAAAGGGATTCTGTTGGATCGTGACAGGCTCGAAATAGAGAGGCTTATTTTGGATATGACAGCCGCAGGCGCGGGGATAACAAAGGCTGAAATCGATCAACTGTACAAAGACACTTCCAATGAGTTGCGTCGCCTGCTGGTGCGCAAATTGGGAGACGAAGAGGGCGCCGAAGCACTGGCTCAGGATGCCTATCTCAAGTTACTGCGAATTAAACACAACCAGGATGTTGGCGATCTGCGCCACTACCTATTTAGCATGGCGGTTCGGCTGGCACTGAATGTGCTGCGCAAGCGTAAGATGGATGCGCAGTATTACGGCTACAAGGAAAAGTCTACGCGACTGTTAACTCAGGACAGCTGTGCTTACCGCGTACTGCTCGACGAGCTGAAGCGCGAGACTCTTAAAGAAAGTATTGCGCAGTTACCGGAAAAGACACGCTACATCTATTTGTTGCACGAGTTCAAAAACCTACTGATCGCTGAAATTGCGCTACAGCTTGATGCCTCCGAAGCGGTGATCGCCACTCATCTCGATTGCGCCAAGGGTCAAATCGATAAAGCCTTAACCGAATTTGCTTTGATGGATGTCTGATACGCCCCCCAAGAATAAAACCCGAAGTGCGCTGAAAAACCTCGAGCCCTGGGCCGACGATGAAATTAGTCGGTTGGAGAAGACCTTCGCCGCTCAGCGCGGCTCGGATCATCTGGCTGCGGAGATCTCTAGATCCTCAGACTCTTTGCTTGGGCGTGCCCTAGGCTACTGCAAGCGCGGCAGCGGCAGCTTTAGTGTTGGTTTTGTATTCGGCCTGGTCTCTGGATTAGCGCTCTCGGCCCTGATCATCCTGCTATAGCTGTGTAAGTCCGATTAAAAGTAACAGCTAAATAATCTATTTTAAGTACAGATGGGGCAGGTGGAACCGATTAAAGCTGTCAGCCCTAAAATGGGCTGACAGCTTTGATTGATAACCGGCTTATAGCTGGCTGTTATGTGAGCGGCGCTTGGCTTTCGTATTCGGTATTGACCACAACCACGTCCACATCCAGCCCTGAAATAACCCGTTCAGCGGTGTTACCTCTGCGCGTGTCAGTCTGTCCAGTCTGTCCTAAGGTCCCTATAATCACTAAATCTGCACTGATTTCACTAGCGGTCTTGGCGACGGCTTCATCTGTATAACCCGGCACCACATGAATATTCTTTGACGGTAGACCTGCCTCTTTGGCCAACTTGCCGCGGTCGGGATAATTCATCGAATCTTTCCAGGCATTGACCACATGCAGTTTCGCACCATAGTTCTCTGCAAGCCATTTTCCGCGAGCGAGAACATTGGCATTCAAGAGCCTCTGCTGATCGCCAATGCCCTGAAAATTAACTGCGGCCAAAATGACTTTACGCTGCTCTGCAGCACCCGGGCGCACGAGAATAACCGGGCAGGTGGCTTTTTTGAGAACTTTCCACTTTGACTCGGAAAAGGTCAGTCGCAGAGTATGTTTTTTCTTCTTTTGTATCGGCAGTAAGATCGCATCAGCGCCAAAACGGTTGGCGGACTTTAGTATCGAACGCTGCCATTCGCTGGACCAAGAAATTTCGATCTGATAATCCAGCCCTTCTTTCTTTAAAGGTGCATGGATCTCGTCTTCAAACCACTGACTATTCTTAAATAGAGAGTCATTGGTGGCTCGGGTGTCGATGCTCTCGCTATCTACAGCAATGAACACATAGAGTTTAGGGGCAGTCGTGCGAAAGCGTGCTGTAATAATGGCGCGCTGCAGGGCTATATGATCAGTGGCGGTAGGATCTACAACGACAAAGACTCTTTCTTGGTCTGACTTCATGTACTGCTCCTTTTGATGGTTTTCTTTAAAGATTGCGTGCTCTCGGGGCTGATATCCACCAGTAGTATCCCTGTCACATATGACGATAGGGTGACTGAGTGGCACTGTGACCAGATATAAATTGTATAAATTTGGGCTGAACAAAACCCCATGTTGGTACAGAAAAATTATAGAACAGCAGTACTGCAAACGTTAGCTATAAATGATAATTCATTCATTGAGGACTCAGCGCGCTTTGCGCACCAGCCCAAGGATAAAGTTGCGATTGTTCCGCTGCCTCACTTACACTTGAACACTTTTTAAAACTCACCGAATCCATTGTGGCACCTTGTAAAAGCTGCAATAAATAATAATAAAAGTGCCATAGCGCACGACTAAAAGGATATTCAACACTTTGAACAATCCAGCCTTACAGATTACCTCCCCATTGGCAGCAGCGGTGATTAGCATCAACGTTAGACTCGGAGATCAGGTGGCAAAAGGCCAACCATTGGCTAGCCTCGAATCCATGAAGATGCAGACCTTGGTAACCGCACCTGAAGACTCGGTGATTTCAGCTGTTCTGATCGCAGCTGGCGATACGATTCAGGCGGGACAGCGACTGTTCGAAATTGAGGCTGCCGGTACGATCACTGAGTCCACTGGGCGAGTGGCTGCAGAACAACCTGCCACTGGCAATCTGCTTGAAGACCTACAAACTCAACTGGCCTATTCATCTGATGCTGTGCGCCCTGATGCAGTGCAGCGCCGCCACAAAAAAGGCTATCGTAGCGCTCGTGAAAATCTTACCGATCTCTGTGATCAGGACTCCTTTATTGAATACGGCCAGCTTGCCGTTGCGGCTCAGCGCGATCGTAAAGATGCTGAATCCCTAAAGATTGAGACGCCTGGAGATGGCGTGATAACCGGTCTTGCAACTATTAACAGTGCTGAGTTTGGTGTGCATCTGTCTCAGGTCGCCGTGATCGTCAACGACTACTCGGTACTGGCCGGATCTCAGGGTTATTTTCACCACAAAAAAATTGATCGCATATTAGATCAGGCTGGCAAGGCCAACCTTCCCGTCGTTATGTACACAGAGGGCGGCGGTGGTCGACCAGGCGATACAGATGTTAAAACTCAAATCGCCGGTCTCGATGTACCCACCTTTGCCCGCTGGGCCAGTCTCAGTGGTCAGGTGCCATTAATTGCGGTGAACAATGGCTACTGCTTTGCCGGTAATGCCGCGCTGTTTGGCTGCGCTGATATTCGTATAGCCACAAAAACCTCGTGGATCGGCATGGCCGGTCCGGCAATGATTGAGGGCGGTGGGCTGGGTAACTTTGCGCCCACAGAGATTGGGCCAATTGATGTTCAGACCGAAAATGGTGTGGTCGATTTGGTGGCCGATGACGAGTCTCATGCCACTTATTTAGCACAGCAATGCCTAGGCTATTTCCAAGGAGACAAACAGTCCTGGGACTGCGCGGATCAAGCCGAGCTGCGCGCAATGATGCCGCTGGATCGGCGCTTTGTTTATGATATACGCTCTATTATTGAGGGCCTTGTGGACACTGATAGCTTGACCGAATTATCCAAGCCCTATGGCCCCGGTATTGTCACCGGCTTTATTCGCATTGTGGTGTGGCCATGGGCTTAATCGCCAATGATTGCCGTGTTTTAGGCGGTGCCGTTGATGCTGAGGCCGCAGATAAGGCTGCGCGTTTTATCACCCTCTGCGATCAATTTTCGATCCCACTGCTATCACTCTGCGACACCCCGGGCTTTATGGTTGGCCCTGCCAGTGAAGAGCAGGCTGCTGTGCGACGCATGGCGAAATTATTTATCGCCGGCGCCAAAATCACTGTGCCACTGATAACCATTTTCCTGCGCAAAGGCTATGGCCTGGGCGCCATGGCCATGGCCGGTGGCAGCTTTCATCATCCGCGCTATAGCGCTGCATGGCCGGCCGGTGAATTTGGCGCCATGGGACTTGAGGGGGCAGTGCGCTTGGGCTTTAAAAAGGAACTGGCTGCAGAGACCGATGAGGCTGCTCGGGAAGCTTTATTTAATAAGTTGGTCGATAGTATGTACCAGAAGGGCAAAGCTACCGAAGCGGCGGCTCATCTGGAGATTGATGCGGTGATTGACCCGGCTGATACCCGTGCGGTGATTGTCAGAGCGCTTGGGCTTAGTGATTAATGAGCTTGCTCACTCGCCGCGGGGAAGGCGGCGAGGGTTTAATCGATAGTTTTAGCTCGGCTCGACGTTGTGATAAATATCCTGCACATCATCGAGGTCATTGAGCATAAACATAAAGCGCTCAAACATCTCCACGTCATCGCCAGTCACGGGGGCAGTGTTCTGGGCAATAAACTGAATCTCATCCACTTCGTAATCGATCTCGCCAAAGGCTTCACTGAGGGCCTGCTTGGCTTTAAAGGATTCGGTGTGGGGCGCAAACACGGTCAACATACCGTCTTCATTTTCTAGGTCGATAACATCCACATCGGCCATCAGCAGGGTATCCAATACCGTCTCTTCATCCTGTCCGGAAAACATTAGGATGCTCAGGTGATCAAACATATGGCTCACGGAGCCCTGGGTGCCAATTTTGGTTTTGGTCTTGGTGAAACACTGGCGCACATCACCAAAGGTACGGTTGGGGTTGTCGGTTAAGCACTCGATAATCACCATGCAGTTGCCGGGACCATAGCCCTCATAGCGTGCCAGCTCAAAATTCTCACCGGCGCCACCCTTGGCTTTTTCGATGGCTTTGTCGATAACATGGGTTGGCACCTGGTCTTTTTTCGCCCGCTCGATAAGGCTACGCAGACTAAGATTACCTGTGGGGTCGAGACCGCCGGCCTTGGCGCAGACATAGATCTCGCGACCATATTTGCTGTACACCTTGGCTTTGGCATCCGAGGTTTTTGCCATCGAGTCTTTA
>CAJQJT010000360.1 GCA_905478725.1 uncultured Pseudomonadales bacterium | reverse complement strand
CGGAATGCCGGATTGAGTTTTGTGAAGTCGGCCAGTTCAATACCGCTCAGCTGCACTACAGTTCCCAGATCAATCTGCGAGTTAATCTCGACTATTTCAAAGTAGGGCTGGTTGGCAATTACAGGTAGCTCGATGCCATATTTTTCAGGGTCGCGAACTAATGTCGCAAGAGCCAGTAGCTGGGGCACGTAGTTACGCGTCTCCCTGGGAAGTTTGATAGACCAAAAATCCGTGCCTTTTTGGGCTTTGCGATTACGTCTTATCGATTTACTCACATAACCCTGACCGGAGTTATAAGCCGCCAGCGCCAGCAGCCAATCATTGTCAAAACGGTTGTGTAGTCGGGTTAAATAGGTGATCGCTGCGTCAGTGGAATCTATAACGTCACGGCGACCGTCGTACCAGCGATCGCGCCGCAACCCCAAAGACTCTCCGGTTGAAGGAATAAACTGCCAGAGCCCGACTGCATGGCTGTGAGAGTAAGCCAGAGGGTCATAGGTACTCTCGACGATTGGCAGCAGCGCCAACTCTAATGGCAGGCCAGCCTCAGCCAGCTGTTCCGTGACATAGAAAATAAACGGCTCGGCTCGGCCAAAAACGGTTTTGAGATAACTCGGATTACGCAGGTACCAATCGCGTTGTTTGACCACACTTGCAGGCATCGTTTCCGGTGTTAAGGCAAAGCCGTCTCGGAGCCGCTGCCACAGGCCAATTGGCATGGCCTCAGCTAATTCAAGAGTCTCGACTACCTCAGGAGCCTCAGCTGTCAGTGAGGCATTATCCAATTCGTCTTCAGCACGGACACTTGCGATTGTGACTGCATTAGCCTGCTCGTCAATGATCTCCGCAGCAGAATCCTGCTTCGACAGTTGCGCACAGCTGGCCACAGCTAATGTTATGCAGAGGGGCAATAACAGGCGCTTAAACAGGGCTTTTTGGGCTACAGGCTGCAAGTCTCATACTCTTAAAATTAATAATGGGCGCGATTGTAACGATCAGTAGAAGACGAAACAATCATCGGCTTCACAGAGGCCCAAATAACAGCTTATTAGTTGACAGCAATATGATCCCAGAAGATCCCAGAACAGCAACGCATCCGCTGGCCTTTAGGCAACTCAGGGAACATAATATCGGCCATGACAACGATTCCATTTTTACTGTGTTTTTGAAGCGCCTCCGTCGCGCTGGCGAGAGCTTGCTTAATCGCCTCAAGGTGCATGATTTGGCCGTGGCGTCCGCAGGTGTTCGGCGCTGGCTGAACAGTGACTTTGGTCGCTATTTAGTTAGTCGCGAACGACGCATTCTGCGTGATAAATGCTCTAAGTTGCCCGGCTATAGGATGTTACGCCTCGGCCTCAGCGAAGATGATGAGACTCTTCAGTGCTTTGATCATATTCATCGCTTCAGTATGCACCCATCAGAACTCAAGGCTGGTCATGCCGCTATTTCAGACTATATGGAACTGCCGCTGATGTCGGAGACCATTGATGTCATGCTGTTGCATCATGCTCTGGAGTTTTCCAGCTCCCCCAAGGCCGTATTGGCTGAAGCCGGCAGAGTGGTGATGCCTGGCGGCCACCTGATTCTCTGTATGTTCAACCCTTATGGCCCTATGGGTCTGCTTAAATTCCCTATGCAGCTGTTCTCGAAACAGCCCCAGTACAGTTTCCATAATCTGCGTATGGGTCGCCTGATTGACTGGCTGTCGCTGCTTAATTTCCATGTCGTACAAATTGAGCATGGCGCCTATAATCCCCCGCTTAATGCCCCTGGCTGGGTAGAGCATGTAAGTCCTTGGGAGCGGGCCTGCCAAAAGATCCGCTTTCCATTAGGCAACGTCTATATGATTCACGCCGTTAAGCGGGTTCCAAGAGGAACCGCTTCGCCACTATGGAAGCGGGCAGCGAGTAATGGCTTGCGCGCCTCCAGCGGTATTAAGCGGGCACCCCATAGCAGTAATAATAGCCACAGCAATAAAGCAGCAATCAAGTAGTAACCAAGCAATCTAAGGGCCGACAATGAAAGTAGTTGAACTATTTACCGATGGCGCTTGTCGCGGCAACCCGGGCCCTGGCGGCTGGGGTGTGCTAATGCGTTACGGCGATAAAGAAAAGAGCCTCTGTGGAGGCGAAGCGGATACCACCAATAATCGCATGGAGTTGACTGCAGTCATTGAGGGCATCGCCGCCCTCAGTGAGCCCTGCAAAATATCTGTCACCTCGGACTCTACCTATGTACTCAAAGGCGTTCAGGAATGGATGCCGGCGTGGAAAAAGCGCAACTGGAAAACCGCCAGCAAGAAGCCAGTAAAAAATGTTGATCTGTGGCAGAAATTGGATGCCGTGATTATCCAACATGATATTGCTTGGTACTGGGTAAAAGGGCACAGTGGACACGCTGAAAACGAAATAGCCGATCAGCTGGCTAACCGCGGTATTGACGAGCTTTAAGGGCACAATAAACACAACATTATAAGCGCAGAAACCATGAGACAGATTGTCCTCGATACAGAGACCACCGGCTTAGAAACCTCCCAGGACCACCGCATTATTGAAATCGGCTGTGTCGAACTCGTGGGGCGCAAACTCACCGGCAGGCATTACCATCAGTACGTCAATCCCCAGCGCAAAGTGGATGTTGGCGCTATGGAAGTCCACGGTATCAGCGATCAATTTCTCGAGGACAAACCGCTATTTGAAACTGTCGCCCGGGAGTTCCTAGAATTCGTCGACGGTGCAGACCTCATTATTCACAACGCCCCTTTTGACGTGGGCTTTATCAACCATGAGATCGCTAAACTCAAAGGTGCCTATCAGGTCATCGAGAGCGGCTGTCGCATCATTGATACTTTGGCCCTGGCGCGACAAAAGCACCCGGGACAGAAAAACAATCTCGACGCCCTCTGTAAACGCTATGGCGTCGATAACTCCCAGCGCGATCTTCACGGTGCACTCTTGGATGCCGAGATTCTCGCCGACGTCTATCTGCTGATGACCGGCGGACAGGTCAACCTTAATATCAGCGGCCAACAGTCCTCTGATGGTGGTCAAGACAGCAGCCGCGGAGGCATCCGTCGCCTAGCCCAAGATCGCCAGCCTCTGCGCGTTGTGACTGCCAGTCAGGAAGAGGTCGAGCTACACCAGCAGAAGCTCGAAGCAATCAACAAAAGCAGCGGCAACTGTGTCTGGATGAATGGCGGCGACTGATAACTACCCATGACAATGCCTTTAGCACCTGACCTACCCAGCGGTCAGCAAGATTTTCAACGCCTTCAGTTGTTGATCGATGAAACTGCGAGCACCCGAGATAGTTTTAGACTTAGCCGCCAGCTGAGAGAACTTTCTCAGCAGCATAAACGCGGCCGCGATATCAGTGCAGGTTGGCAGCAGTGGCATGTAGGACTGCTAAAAAGTCAGACCCTGACCGACAGCCGTCGCCACACTATTCCCGCTTTTACCTATCCCGAACTGCCGGTCAGCGCCCGAGCTGATGAAATTGCCGAACTGCTGAGTAAGCATCAGGTGATAGTGGTCGCCGGCGAAACTGGTTCAGGTAAAACCACCCAGATTCCCAAAATTTGCTTGCAAGCGGGGCGCGGGGTCAGAGGTCTTATTGGCCATACCCAACCACGACGAATTGCCGCCCGCACCGTCGCCACCCGTATCGCCGAAGAGCTCAAGGTAAAAATGGGTGAAGCAGTGGGCTATCAGGTGCGCTTCTCCGATCAGAGCTCACCCAACAGTTTGATCAAACTGATGACCGACGGCATATTGTTGGCCGAAATTCAGCGGGATCGTTTTCTTAGCGCTTATGACACCTTAATTATTGATGAGGCCCATGAGCGTAGTCTGAATATTGATTTCCTACTCGGCTATCTGAAAAATCTGCTGCCTCAGCGCCCAGATCTCAAAATTATCATTACCTCGGCGACCATTGATGTCGCCAAGTTTTCCAAACATTTTAATGACGCACCTGTGGTTGAAGTCTCTGGGCGGAGTTTTCCAGTAGAGGTTATCTACAATCACCCGGACGATGTGGAGACGGATCGCGATCAGATGATCGTCGACTGTCTGCAAGATATTCATAGCAATCAAAAAGCTGGCGATGTACTGATCTTTCTCAGCGGTGAGCGGGAGATCCGCGAAGTGAATTTGGCGATTAAGCGCGCCCAATTGCCACACACAGAAGTTGTGCCGCTCTATGCTCGGCTGAGTCTCGCTGAGCAGAGTAAGATTTTTTCGCCTCACCGTGGGCGGCGTATCGTACTCAGTACCAATGTCGCTGAAACCTCCCTGACAGTGCCGGGGATTCGCTATGTGATCGACACTGGCAGGGCGCGAGTGTCGCGCTATAGTTTTCGCACCAAAGTTCAGAGACTGCCCATCGAGGCCATCTCACAGGCCAGTGCCAATCAGCGTGCTGGACGCTGTGGTCGAGTTGCCGATGGAGTCTGTTATCGACTCTATTCCGAGGAAGATTTTCTCGGGCGACCAGCCTTTACCGACCCAGAAATTATCCGCACCAATCTAGCCGCCGTTATTTTGCAGATGCTACATCTGAGAATTGGTGACATCCGCAACTTCCCCTTTGTCGATCCACCAGATCAACGCATGATCAGCGATGGCTTTAAGTTGCTGGAAGAATTGCAGGCCGTCACCGCAGACGACAAATTGAGCAATCTCGGCAAACGCCTAGTAAATATTCCACTGGACCCCCGTTTCGCTCGCATGCTTCTCGAGAGCGCCAACAATGGCTGCCTCGCCGAAGTCATGATCATCACCACCGGCCTCAGTATTCAGGACCCCCGTGAGCGACCCGCAGACAAACAGCAGGCCGCCGATCAGAGCCATAAAAAATGGCAAGAGCCTAACTCAGATTTTGTTTCGCTATTAAACCTGTGGCGTCACTTTGAAGAGCAACGTCAGCAGCTTTCGGGTAATCAGTACAGCCGGTACTGCAAGAGCAACCATGTTTCCTATTTGCGTATGCGCGAATGGCGCGACTTGCATCATCAGGTTCACACCGCCTGTCGAGGGCTCAAACTGACCTCCAATGTCGAGCCAGCGGAGCAGGATGCGATTCATCGCTCAATCCTATCCGGACTGCTAGGGCAGGTGGGTATTCTGCAGGACAAGTGGGAATATCTCGGTACCCGCAATCGCAAGTTCTTTATCTTTCCCGGCTCCGGTTTAAGTAAGAAACCACCGAAGTGGTTGATGGCTGGCTCGCTGATGGAGACCACTAAGCAGTTCGCCCTAACCGTTGCCAAAATTGACTCCGATTGGCTCGAGCCACTGGCCGCCCATTTGGTGAAAAAAAGCTACAGCGAACCCTTTTACAATAAAAAGTCCGGCCAGGTGATGGCCAAAGAGCGCCAGACATTGTTTGGCCTGAGCATTGTAGAAAACAAAAATCGCGTCTACGGACAGGTTGCGCCACAGGAGGCGCGTAAAGTCTTTGTCCAGCAGGCACTGGTGGAAGAGGGCTATCGTGGCAAGGGCCAGTTCTACAGCCATAACCACAAATTAGTGGAAGAGCTGCAGGCTTTGGAAGATCGTTTCCGTCGCCGAGATCTATTAGTAGAGCAGCAGGCCATATTCGACTTCTATGATCAGCTAGTGCCTGAAGGTATCTACAATCTTGCAGCCTTTGAAAAATGGCGCAAGCAGGCTGAGGCCAAAACCCCCAAATTATTAATGATAGATAAAGAGTATCTATTACTCCGTGGACTGTCGCAGGACGAGCAGGCGCAGTTCCCGGAAACTATTAGTTGCGACGGCATTCCCTATCAATTGCGTTATCACTTTCAGCCCGGCCATCTAGAGGACGGCGTCAGTGCCGTGGTGCCACTAGCACTGTTGCATCAGTTACCGAGGTATTTCTTCGAGTGGTTGGTGCCGGGTATGTTGCGTGACAAATGTATCGCCCTGGTGAAAAGTCTGCCGAAACAGACTCGGCGACACTTTGTGCCGGTGCCCGATCATGTGGATGTCTTCCTGCGCAAAGCCAAATCTCAGGACCGGCCTCTAACCGAGGTTTTGGCGGAACATCTGCGCACTGTTAGCGGAGTGATCATCGAGCCTGAACAGTGGCGTCCAGAGAGTCTCGACAGTTGGTACCAGATGAATTTTGTACTGGAAGATGAACATGGTGCCACCATTGCCATGGCCCGTAGTCTCGAGCAACTGCAGCGGGACTTTAAACAGCAAATTAGTCAGGGTCTGGAGAAGGCCGCAGATCAGAGCTCGTCGCGACAGGGCATCACTGAATGGGACTTTGATGAGTTGCCAGAAGAAGTGGCACTGCAGCATGGCAAGATTAGTATTAAAGCTTGGCCCGCTCTCCGTGACTGTGGTGATTCGGTGTCTCTAGAAGTGATGGACAATCCTGTACAGGCGCAACGGATTAGTCGCCAAGGACAGCTTCGGCTAGCGCTATTACGTGGTCGCGAGCAGGTTAGATACTTAGAAAAGAATTTATTGCGCGGCAAAGACCTTGCGCTAAAAGCGGCCAATGTAGGAGCCCGGCAGCGCTTGATTGAGGCACTGATTAGCGCCAGCTTTCAACAGGCTATTTTTGGGCCTCAAGCTGCATTTCCGAACCAGCAAATTGTCAGGGATCAACAACAGTTTGATCAGGCTTATGAGCAGGGCATTGGGCAGGTCGTTGGGCTGGCTCAGAGCTATACTGCCGCCATTGAATCTCTGTTGCCGGGGCTTCATGGTTTACAAAAGCAACTTCGCAGTTTGGGCTTGCCGGCGATTTATGCCGCTGAAGATATTCGTCACCAACTGGATTGGCTGTTTGCCTCTGAGACTTTAACCACTGTCACCGACGGCATTATCAGCCAGTACCCGCGCTATATTAAGGCGATTCAGGTGCGTATTGATAAGCTCACCACGCAGCAGGGTAAAGATCGCGAGCATATAGCTGAAATCGCAGGTTTATTAGCAGAATGTCGTCAGGCTCTGGTTGAAGATCAGCCACTCTCCAGTGCCCTTGAATTCGCGTTGCTGGACTATTGTTGGCTGGTGGAAGAATATCGGGTGTCGCTGTTTGCCCAGCAGTTAAAGACTCGAGTTCCAGTGTCACTGAAGCGCCTGCACAAGCGTTGGAGCGAGATTGATGAGCAGTTGCGACGCTTTCGTGTGGAGGCTGGTTAGGCTGCGTGATTTAAATAGTTATTCGGTCGTGAAACTTCTTTGCTACTGTTAGGTCAGAATAGCATCTCAATTCGGTCCTGAACTGGGATGCAAGGAAAAACGATATGGCAACACTGCCATCACAAGGAGAAAGTCCAATGAATAAACACAAAACCAATCCACTCGTTACTGCTATTGGCTCAGCTTTTGTTGCCGCCACAGCGCTCTCAGCTGTCGCATTGTCCTCAACTGCCTTTGCTTCGGAAAACCCTTTCCAGGCCGATCAATTGCGCTCTGGCTACAATCTTGCTGAAGGCCATGCCGAAGGAAAATGTGGCGAAGGTAAATGCGGAGAAGGCAAGGCCAAGGCTCACTCTGAAGGCAAATGTGGTGAAGGTAAGTGCGGCGAAGGCAAGGAAAAAGCCGAAACTGAAGGCAAGTGCGGCGAAGGTAAATGTGGCGGTGAAAAAGCCGATAGCGAAGGTAGCTGTGGTGGTGAAAAAGCTAATAGCGAAGGTAGCTGCGGCGGAGCAGCTTAATGCTCTTGTGCCCCGCGTTATTGGTCTGTTCGAAAGATACCATTAACACTATCAATCCTATCGCTAGGATCGATTAGCTGATGACGCATCAGTACCCTGTTCAGGGGGCGGGCCTTGGGTTGCGGCGCTCGCTTTGCGAGCCTCTCTCCTCAGTGTCTCTTGAGCAGGTACAGTTTATGGAGGTGGCTCCAGAAAACTGGATTAATGTCGGTGGTCGCTATGGCGCAGCTCTGCGCAGTTATACCGAAAAGTTTCCCTTTGTTATGCATGGACTCTCGCTCTCCATCGGCTCGCCCTCAGGGCTCGACTGGGATCTGCTGCGCTCGATTAAAGCTTTTATATCTGAGCACTCAATTCGCTGTTATAGCGAACACCTGAGTTATTGCAGCGACAGTGGTCATCTCTATGATCTGATGCCGATTCCCTTTACTGAAGAGGCGGTGAACTATGTTGCCGAACGAATTATTCAAATTCAGGATTTTCTCGGTGAGCGTATGGCCATGGAAAATGTCTCCTACTACGCTGCGCCGCAGCAGGAAATGTCGGAGATCGAATTTCTCAATGCGGTATTAGAGAAAGCCGACTGCAATTTGCTGCTCGACGTGAACAATATTTATGTCAACAGCATTAACCACCAGTACGACCCCTATGAATTCTTAAAGGCACTGCCCGGTGAACGCATTGCCTATGGCCATATTGCCGGTCATTACGAAGAGGCTGAAGATCTGCGAGTGGATACCCACGGTGCCGATGTGATTGACCCGGTTTGGCAGCTGTTGGATGCGGCCTATGCCGAATTTGGGTCGTTTCCCACCCTGCTAGAGAGAGACTTTAATATTCCCCCAGTTGATGAGCTGCTGGTGGAAGTCAACCAGATAAGAGATTATCAGCGCAAGTACGCTAATCAAAACAATGACACAGAAGAACAGGGTAGCCAAAATCCCTCTGCGACTGGCATTGAGCTGGCAAAGGTATGAGAAAAGACCTTCAGGTTGCCTCCCAGCCAGCTTTTCAGCGCGCTCAGTTTGAACTCGCTGCTCATATCCGTAACCCCCAATCCAACCCGGCCCCGGAAGGCATTGAAGATCGCCGCTTGGAAATCTACCGAAGTCTGTTTTTCAATAATATCGAAGGCTTTATTGCCAATGGCTTTCCGATACTTAAATCCATTACTGACTCTGATCGATGGACCTCAATGATCCGTGACTTCGTGCATCGGCATCAGAGTCATAGTCCCTATTTTTTGGATATAGGCGCTGAGTTCTTGCACTATCTCGAGAGCGAACGGATC
>CAJQJT010000359.1 GCA_905478725.1 uncultured Pseudomonadales bacterium | reverse complement strand
CACGAGTGAACTGCTTAATCTGGTTGCGCATCCCCAGAGGCGTAATACCCGAGGTGTCATCAATAAATAGCGGGCGATCTTTCAAGCGCTGGGCGGCGCTACTCAGGCGCGGCCAATCATCTTCGGTGAGATTACCGGAACGCATGCGCGTCTGGTCGATCTTGCCGATGGACGAGAGCAATCGAATAATCAGCTGGTTAGCTGGCATCTCAAGAGAGAACACCAGTACCGGACGATCTTGGTTTAAAGTCGCATACTCCACCATGTTCATGGCAAAGGCCGTCTTACCCATTGAGGGTCGACCCGCGACAATCACCAGATCAGACTTCTGCCAACCGGAGGTCATCTCATCGAGATCTTTAAAGCCGGTGCCCATGCCCGTGATATCAGCATCGTTTTTAAACAACTCATCAAGGCGTTCGACGGCCTCTTTCAGCAGCGTATTAACTTCTTTAAAACCGCCCTTTTTAGGCCGATTTTCAATAATTTCTTGGAGCCGACTCTCGGCCTCCGCAAGCAGCTGAGCACTGTCCCAACCCAGGGGATTGTAACCTTTGCGCACTGTCTCACTGGCCGCACCAATCAGCTGGCGGACAATAGAGCGCTCAAGAACAATCTGAGTATAGGCCGCAATATTGGCCGAACTGGGCGTGCTGCTGGCGAGATCTACAAGATACTCGGCACCGCCAATGCTGGCTAACTCATTGCTGTTTTGCAGGGATTCACTGAGGGTGATGGCATCGAAGGGCTGGCCCGCTTCCGCCAGTCGTGACATCGCATTAAAAATAAGCTGATGGTCCTGGCTGTAAAAATCCGTATCCGACAGCACCGTTGCGACGGCATCAAAAGCATCATTTTTCAGCATCAAACCGCCGAGTACGGCCTGCTCTGCCTCAATCGAATGGGGCAGTGGCTGACTAGCTGCGGGTTCTGCAAATAATGCTTCGTTCATAGTTTTAACTGGTCATCAGGCTCTTGGTTACTAAACGGCTACTAGAAAATTACTAGAAAATTACTAGAAAATTACTAGAAAATTACTAGAAGGTTACGTAAGTTGACGCAAAGTTGATACGAAAACGGCACTGCATCTTATTCAGAAGCAGTGCCGCTTTGCAATAAATTCCCTATTTAAGCGGAGATTTATTCAGCTTCAACAACAACAGTGAAGCTTTGAGTAACATCTACATGCAACTGACACTCAATGCTAAACTCGCCGACAAAACGGATTGGACCGTCTGGCATGCTGATTTCGCTCTTGTTAATGTCGCTACCGGCAGCTGCAAGTGCATCTTCCAACTCGCGAATACCAACAGAACCAAACAGCTTGCCTTCGTCGCCAGCAACAGCAGTGATAGTCACTGAACCTATTGCAGCCAGTGCAGCAGCACGCTTCTCTGCTGCGCCTAACTTAGACGCTGCAGCAGCTTCGAGATCTGCACGACGCAGTTCGAAATCAGCAATGTTTGACGCTGTAGCAAAAACAGCTTTGCCCTGAGGAATCAGGTAATTGCGACCGTAACCAGCTTTTACAACAGCCTTGTCACCAATAGTGCCCAACTTGCCGATCTTTTCTAACAGAATGACTTCCATCTTAATATCCTCTATTCATACTTGGCTCAGGAGTCGCGGTTTTTAAACGCCGCAAGACGTGAACGTAAATTCAATATGCTATCAACCAATCCAAGGCCGACCAGCACAGTACCTGTAGGACCGATAAAGAACAGTCCAAAGTACATTAATCCAAGCCAGTGCCCACCAAAACCCATAACTTTCACACTTGAGTGAACCAGTGCCACACCAGCTAACAATAGCGGCAGCGACAACAACTCAATCCAAGGCGTGTACTCACGGGGCAATGCCACACCAGCAACAACAATCGCAAACAAGATAATCGCAACACGCTGCTCTAATCGAAAACCGTGGAATTCCTCGCGAAACCCCCCGGGATTAAACAACAGCGCCTGCCACCATCTGGCAACTAGCAAGCCACAGACAACAGTAAGAGCAACCATCCATGCCAGCAAACCCAGCACAAATGTTCTGTCGGGAACCAAACTCAGCTCTTCCGACACACCGGCCTGCGCACTAATCTGTGCAATCAGCTCGGCAACCTCTGCCACTACCTGATCTATATCTGCACTGGCAACAAATCCAACAATGGATACTGCTACAGCACTGCACAGACCAACTCCAATCAATGTCCACTGCCACGATGCCGTGGTACGTAAAACATTAGCTGCGACCACTATGACTACTAGTGCCGCAGAAGGAGCCAGGGTTAACAACGGACTCATACTGCCAGTAAGGTAAAGTGCCAACCAGGGCAATAATGCCCAAAGTGCAACAATCAAACCTTCTGAGCTATCTTTACGAAGGGTGACCAGGCCGATGGTTGCTGGGCTTATCAACGGTAGTAAACTACCAAATACCGCAACACCACATGCCTGAGCACGCCCGCGCATAATTAGTTCTGCTAGGGCTCGCAAAGGATTTAACCTATTTTACTTGTGGCTATCGGTGTATGGCAGCAACGCGATGTAACGAGCGCGTTTAATAGCTTCTGCCAATTGACGCTGATAGCGAGCTTTAGTACCAGTGATACGGCTAGGTACAATCTTGCCGCTCTCTGAAACGTAGCCTTTCAAAGTATCTAAATCTTTATAATCGATCTCAGGCGCGCCTTCGGCACTGAAACGACAAAACTTTCTACGACGTACAAACTTAGCCATTATTCTTCTCCCTCGCTTTTCGCTGCTTCAACAACGTCTTCTGCTGGTGCTTCAGCGGCTTTGGCAGCTTCAACAGCAGCCTTGGCAGCATCATCAGCGGCTTTAGCTTCATCAGCTTTAGCTTTTGCAGCGTTGCGACGCTCACGTGCTTCTTTGTCTGCTTTATCAGCATTCTCGATTTTCATGATCGGTGATTCAGCTGTAATAGCTTCATCGCGACGGACAACCAAGCTGCGCAGAACAGCATCGTTATAACGGAAAGTAGAATTAAGCTCGTCAAGAACTTCCTGACTACATTCAACATTCATCAGAATGTAGTGAGCTTTGTGAATTTTGTTGATTGGGTAAGCCATCTGACGGCGACCCCAGTCTTCCATGCGATGAACTTTGCCTTCACCAGCTTCAATAGAAGCTGTGTAACGCTCGATCATGCCGGAAACTTGCTCGCTCTGGTCCGGGTGAACCAGAAATACGATTTCGTAGTGACGCATTGTATCTCCTCGTGGGTTGAACAGTCTCCTGCTAGTGCCTATCGGTCACTGCAGTAAGACAAGGAGTGCCTGAGAAAAATTGCCCAGACGCTGTAAGGCGCGCTATTGTAGTGACTTGACCTGCCCGTTGCAACCGACATTTTCAGGGCATTTTAGAGGCTTTATTTGGCCAGTTTGGAGTTGCCCTTTAGGCTAAATATTGAAGACACATTACTGCGCGGCTGAGTCAGAACTGAGGTGATCGCCATCTCTTCTAAAGCGACGACGATATGGAACACAATGACCGCGTTAAAAAATAGATCGGCGCCCATCAGGGTAAGCAGGTAAAAAGCTGGCGCCATCAACACCGCCGCAGTCTTGGCCCCAAGGGTATGATAGCTGGGGTACTCCCCAAACTTGCTTAAGGCATAGGCAACCGGCACCACAAACGACAGCGCCGCCGCGACTAAAAACCAAGCCTGCTGGGCAAACAACTCAGGCCAAATCCAATAGAGACCCAAAATCATACAACTATAAGTCAGCACATCAGCCCAGCTATCCAACTTCGCGCCCAGCTCTGAAACTTGGTTTAACTTTCGTGCAAGATAGCCATCAAAGACATCACTCAGCAGTGAAATGGCGAGAATTACGAGAAACTCCTGCGCCCGAGCAAAATACGCCAGCACAATCAAAACTGGCACTAGGGCCAGTCGGGAGAAACTGAGGATGTTGGGTATTGTATAAAGGTTTTGCTCTGCCATATCCCTTGCCAGTTTGTAGTGACCAAATTGCTGCCTCTGTACTTTGCGTGACTGTTATCGCAATTTATTAAGCATAGCCGAAAATTGTAGCCGAGAACTCTTGTCTCGGCCCGCATATTTTGGAGGTGACATTGGAGGTGATGATAGAGGTTTTTTTAAAGCAGTTTTAACCGCGTCGTTGACGGACGACTTCAAACAGGCATACACCGGTCGCCACAGAGACATTCAAACTACTCACTTCTCCCGCCATAGGTAACTTGGCCAAATAGTCACACTGCTTGCGCGTCAACTGACGAATACCCTTGCCCTCAGCGCCCATAACCAACACCAGAGGACCAGTAAGATCCAAATCATAGATAAACTGGTCAGCCTCACCGGCAGCACCCACAACCCAAGCACCAGCCTGCTGCAATTTCTCCAGCGTACGAGTGAGATTAGTCACCATCACCAATGGCATAGACTCGGCTGCACCACAGGCCACCTTTTGCACCACCGGGGTCAAACCCACAGAGTTATCTTTGGGCACAATCACAGCATGGACGCCAGCACCGTCGGCGGAACGTAAACAGGCACCAAGATTATGCGGATCAGTGACACCATCGAGCACCAAAAACAGCGCCTTGTTGCCCTGCTTCTCCATCATCTCCAGAAGAAAAGCCTCGTCATAGGTTTGCCCCTCTTCACAGAGAGCAACAACACCCTGATGACGACCCTCAACTTTGTCATCGAGATTTTTCACCGTCGCCCACTGCAGAGTCACACCATGCTGCTCGGCCAACTTGTGAATTTTTTGCAGACGATCATCCTGACGGCCACGTTGCACATGCAGCTCGCGTACGCGCCCCGGCGCTGACTTAAGCATCGTTTGAACAGCATGTATGCCGTAAATCCAATCCACCACAATCTCCCGATAGTTTTACTAATGATTGCGCATTGTACTGGCTTTCGGCAGAATTCGGAGATGATTAACCACCGCGAACAATAATATATGTCCCCATCTGAACCTGAACCCTATCCCATCGCTAATTTGTGGCGTCGACTCGCCGCACTGATCTACGATGCCTTCCTGTTATTTGCCATCGTACTGGCCTATGGCTTCTTGCTAACAGTGATCAAAGTGCTATTCAGCGGCTCACAGCAAGTTGAAGATGTGCAGCCAGGTGCATTGTTGCAATGGCTCAGTTTTGCCGGCTTGATCGCGGCATTAATCGGCTACTACTATATATGTTGGCGCAAACAGGGCCAGACATTGGGTATGAAATCCTGGCGCCTAAAACTGCAGCAAGCAGATGGTTCAATGGCCACACCAAGGCAATGCATTAAACGCAGCCTGCTCGCCACACTCTCGTTTGCCTTCGGCGGCATTGGTTATCTCTGGTGTTTAGTGCCACCAAGCAAAGTCTGCCTCCATGATATTTACAGCGGCACCGACGTTGTGGTGTTACCAAAAACCAAATAGTAAAAGCCGTGATACACGGTTAGAAAAAAGGCCTGACTATGGACACCGAGAAAAAATTGATCCTAGCAATGGACCAGGGCACCACCTCCTCCAGAGCCATACTCTTTGATCAACAGTACGCCATCGTCGCCCAATCACAGCAAGAATTTGACCAACACTTCCCGGACTCCGGCTGGGTTGAGCACAACGCCCTAGACATCTGGCAAACCTCCATCGACACCGCTAAGCAAGTGCTCGTCGAAGCAGGTATCGACGCCCAACAAATCGCCGCCATCGGCATCACCAACCAGCGCGAAACCACCTTACTCTGGGACCGCAGCACCGGCGAGCCCATTTACAACGCCATCGTCTGGCAAGACCGGCGCACTGCAGACTACTGCAACAGCCTAAAAGACCAAGGCCACGAAGCTATGGTCAGCGCCAAAACCGGCCTACTACTAGACCCTTACTTCTCCGCCACCAAAATCGCCTGGCTATTAGATAATGTAAAAGGCGCACGAGAGCGAGCCGAACGCGGCGAACTCGCCTTCGGCACCATGGACAGCTGGCTGCTATGGAACCTAACCGAAGGCCAAAGCCACGCCACCGATGCCACCAACGCCTCAAGAACCATGCTCTACAACATTCACGAAGGGCATTGGGACGACGAGTTATTAACCCTGTTTAATATTCCAGCCTCCCTACTCCCAGAAGTAAAAGACTGCGCCGCCGACTTTGGCAACACCGAACTACTCGGTAATAACAGCCTAATTCCCATTCTAGGAATTGCCGGCGACCAACAGGCCGCCACAGTAGGCCAAGCCTGTTTCGAAACCGGCATGATGAAATCCACCTACGGCACTGGCTGTTTTGCATTATTAAACACAGGCACCACCGCAGTCGCCTCAAGCAACAAACTACTCACCACCATCGCCTACCAACTAGACGGCAAAGTCACCTACGCCCTCGAAGGCTCCATCTTTATCGCCGGTGCCGCCGTGCAATGGCTACGCGATGGCCTGGGTATTATCGACAGCG
Source organism: uncultured Pseudomonadales bacterium (assembly GCA_905478725.1). Classification (GTDB taxonomy): domain Bacteria; phylum Pseudomonadota; class Gammaproteobacteria; order Pseudomonadales; family Porticoccaceae; genus HTCC2207. Next base: position 2,688 of record CAJQJT010000359.1, on the reverse strand, counting down.
CCAAACAGTCAGGGGAACTAGCCCAGCAGGCCGATGACAATCAAGACGTCTACATGATCCCCGCCTTTACCGGCCTAGGTGCCCCCTGGTGGGACGCCGATGCCCGTGGCGCACTGCTAGGTTTAACCCGCGGCACAGGGCCAGCAGAAATTGCCCGCGCGGCACTGGAATCGGTTTGTTATCAAACCTTAGATTTGCTCACTGCCATGCACGCGGATTGGGATCAAAGTGCCGAGACAGTATTGCGCGTTGATGGCGGCATGGTCGCCAGCGATTGGACCATGCAGCGTCTTGCGGATATTTTGCAGGCACCGGTAGATCGTCCGGTGATTGCCGAGACAACGGCATTGGGTGCGGCTTGGTTAGCCGGATCACGGGCTGGAGTTTGGCCTGATCAGCAGGGCTTTGCAGATAGTTGGCGATTGGATAAAAACTTTGCGCCGGAGATGGCAGTGAAGGTGCGTGATAAGAAAGTGGATGGGTGGAACAAAGCGGTTAGGCGAGTGCTAAGCTAAAACGTCACAATGAATATTTTTAAGCCGAGGAGAATCAGAATGATTAAGTACTTAATGGTAGCAAGCCTATTACTAGCCGGTTGTAGTTCAGAAGAACAAACCATCAGCGCACCTGCACCCGACCTACCAGATAGCTCTACAACTGCCGCACCCTTAAGTCTCTATACCTTTGACTGCGGCTCTATAGAAGTATCTGACCTCGATGTATTCTCCTCCACCGGCGACTACGCTGGACAGACGGATACACTGACCAACACCTGCTACCTTATTCGTCATCCTCAGGGTGATCTGCTCTGGGACCTCGGCCTACCACAGGGCCTGGTGGGCGCTGGCCCTCAGACTGAAGGTGTTTTTACCATGACGCTGGAAAAGACCTTAACCGAGCAGCTGGCTGAGATTGACCTGAGCCCACAAGACATTGAATTTATATCCATCTCTCACAGCCATTTTGACCACAGCGGTCAGGCTGCTCTTTTTCCTGAGAGTCAGTGGCTGGTGAATAAAGATGAGTTTGAGTACATGTTCAGTACTGATGCCAGTCAGGTTCAGAATGCAGCTTTTAGCGAGCTTAGCAAGAGTACCCACAGTGGTAATCACGATGTTTTTGGTGATGGCTCGGTGATGATTTTAGCGCTGCCGGGACATACTCCGGGGCATAGTGCCCTGCAGGTTAACCTGGCTGAAAGTGGTCCGATTCTTCTCACTGGTGATCTCTATCACCGCAGTGAAAGTCGAGAATTAAAGAGAGTGCCTCGATTTAATAGTGATGAACCTCAGACTCGAGAGTCGATGGAGCTTTTTGAGGCTTTAGCGAGGGAATCAGGTGCGCGGGTGATTATTCAGCATGAGCCGGTGGACGTTGCTACTTTGCCTAAGTCGCCGGCGTTTTTGCAGTAGGTTGTAGCTGGGGAAGTGGGTACGATTTAGCGAAGTTGAGGGGTCTCGGGTAGTTTTGAGATCTCTCACATTCGTTCGAGATGACAGACTGGGGGTTGTGCGCGATACCTAAACAATACTGTCATCCCGACAGAGCGCAGCGACGAGGGATCTCAGTACCTACCCACTACGCCTAAGCAAAAACAACCCCACCAACACACAGAATAATATCGGCACCAACACCGCCAACAGCGGTGGGAACTGGAACACCACACTGAGCGGCCCAAGCATATCCTGAAAAATCCGGAAGCTAATGCCGAACACCACGCCTATAAAAATCCGGAATCCCATGGTCGAGTCCCGCAGCGGCCCAAAGACAAATGAGATGCCCAGCAATACCAAACCAATAATAATCAAAGGCTGCAAAACTTTGCGCCACATGGCCACTTCATAGCTCGCCGTATCTATATTCTGCAATTCAAGAAAGGCAATATAGTTGTACAAACTCTGAATCGACAGGGAGTCTGCGGGCAAAATATTCAGCATCAACACATTCGGCGTCAACTCTGAATCCCAGCGTCGAGTAATCAGCTTGTCTCTCTCCGTACGATCACCCATAAATCTTGTCACCGACACATTCTCTTCTATCCAATAGCGCTCAGTGGAATTAAAGGTCGCGCGGGAGGCGAAACTCGCTTCTTGAATCTGTCGATCATCATTAAACTGATAGCGTGTGACGCCGTACAAGACACCCCCAGGGAACACAGCGTTGGCGTGCATAAACTGGTTGCCCTCACGATTCCAGAGTCCAGAGGAGGAATCCTGGGCGCTCTCCCCTTTGCGCAAATACTCGCGTTTACCCTCAGCTAACTGATCCAGGTAGGGAGAAAAATACTCGCCAATGGTCATACCTAAAATCACAAAGATCAGAACCGGCTTGAGCACAAAGCCAACGATACGCAGGGGCGAGACACCCGCCGCTCGCATCACGATCACTTCGCTATTGCCAGCCAGCAAGCCAAGGCCTATCAGACAGCCAATCAGCGAGGCGAAGGGAATATATTCATAAATTCTTGAAGGCACTAAGGTGACTACGTAGATCAGTGCGTCAGCGAAGAAGTAGTTGCGCGTGACATCCGCAGACTGATCGATAATCGCGCCCACAGAGTCGAGTCCAACGAACACCATCAGTGTCACTGCGATGGACGCAAATACCGTGGTACCTACATGCCAAGACAGACGCCGCATCATGCCGCCACCTCGCCAGCAGACACCGCTACGTTGGACTTTTTAGGAC
>CAJQJT010000358.1 GCA_905478725.1 uncultured Pseudomonadales bacterium | reverse complement strand
CCTGAGACGATGAATAACCGCGCTTCAGCATAGTCGGTAATGACATCAGCCCCATGGTCACCACTGTGGCGCCAACAATACCCGTGCTCGCCGCCAAAAGTGCCCCCACCAAGACCACGGAAAGCCCAAGCCCACTGCGAAAGCCTTTAAGCAGATCCGCCATGCTCTCAAGCAGATCTTCCGCCAACCGGGATTTCTCCAGCATGACCCCCATAAAGACAAACAGCGGTACCGCAATCAGCGTGGTATTTTTGATGGTGCCAAACAGCCGATTGGGCAGTGCGTGTAAAAAGGCCATATCAAAGGTGCCGGTAGCAAAACCCACCAGAGCAAATATCAGCGCCGTGCCAGACAGAGACAGCGCCACGGGATAGCCTGCCATCAACACGATACAGACAACCAAAAACATCAGTAGAGGAATAAACTCAACCATTAGATTAGCGGCTCTATGTGATTTGATTCAATGCGCGACTCTGTAATAGGCTGCTTACCCATCAGCACCAGAGCACTTTTGAGAATTTCAGCTATGCCCTGCAAGAGCAGAGTCGCCGGCATCAACAGCAGCAGCGTCTTTAATAAGTAGATACCCTGAATGCCACTGCGCTCCTCCGAGGTCTCACCAATTGCCCAGCTAGCGGCAACATAGTCCCAGGAGAAGGCGAATATCAGCAGACTGACCGGCAGTAAAAATACCAGCCCGCCAATCAGATCCACCAGGGCTTTGCGACGAGGGGAAAAACTACGGTAAAAAATATCCACCCGCACATGGCCACCGCGCTGCAGGGTAAAGGCAATGCCGAGCATGAAAACCAGACCATGCAGGTAGGTAATCGATTCCTGCAGGGCAATTGAGCCGCTCTGAAAATAGTAACGCAGCACCACAACCACCACCGTCATAACAACCATGACTAGACAGAGCCAAGAGACTATTCTGCCGGTCAAATCGGTGATGCGATCAATAGCGTCGATCGTTAGCGAAACAAATTTCACAACAGCTCCAGCTGGTCAGATTCAAAACAGCGGCCAGTATAACCTCAGGACATAGCCCCTGACAGCAGCCCGCTTGGGCATGAATATAAAAACACACAAGAAAGTAAAAATAACTCTAAAGCTTTCACTCTAACTGCCGATCTTTAACTGTGATAAGGGGGTCTGCCCCCTCAGCAAAAAGCCTAATAGGGCTGTGCTGAATAATTTTAGATCGCTCGCCTGACTAAACAACGAGCGCTAACCAAGAGTGGTGAACCATATGTCTGGGATTGACGCTAATCTCAAATTAACTACCCAGCTTGCGCCGGCACCAGTGCCGCACAAGCCTGCGCCGAGCCCTGCCGCCGCAGCGCCGAGTATTCCTGCGCCTGCTCCAGTGCCAGTTACGACTATATCGTCAGGAGATCTAGGACGCGAAGCACAGGAGCTTAAAGGTGAGAGCGTCAAGCAGCTCAGCAAAAACCTGGAAGAAGTACAGGCGGCTGTTAAAACACTGAATGCCGCCATGAGAAAAGCGCCGACTAGCCTGCATTTTTCCATGGATAACGCATCCCAACGCCTAGTGGTCAATGTCACTGACAAAAATACTGGCGAACTTCTTAGGTCCCTGCCAGGTGATGCTATTTTGAATTTTGCGGAAAATCTAGAATCACTTAAAGGCGTTATATTTGACGATACTTATTAGCCCAGCTCAGTATTAGGACTAAAACACCCAGTTAAAAATACCCTTGCAAAAAAGTTTCTAAGTAACCTTATCAACAACAGTTAAGTCGGCACAAGCAGCCGACATCGCAAAGACCCGGCTCTGAGCCGGGTTTTTTAATGCTCCGAAAAATTATTTAAGTATAAATAATTAAACATTACTCAATGGACATTTCAACCCAAGGTGGCTCGACAAATGCCATTGAGACACTTGACTATGCCCTAGAGCAACTCAATTCAACTCGGGCCACCCAGGGTGCGGCAATTAACCGGCTTGAATATGCAGTTGATAATTTGGCCAACGTATCGCAAAACGCCACCGCATCGCGCAGCCGTGTTCAAGATGCAAACTATGCTACCGAGTCCACTGAACTGGCACGCACGCAGATTATTCAGCAGGCCGGTACAGCGATGTTGGCCCAGGCCAACCAGCAATCTCAGTCGGTGCTGGCTCTGCTTAAGTAGGCCGCTACACAATCGGCTGAGTAGCTTGCCCAGCCAGATTGGAATTAGTTTAAAAAAAATCGGCCTCTGTGCCGGTTTTTTTATCGTTGCTTTAAATGCTAGTCATAAATACCTAAAGCTTTTCACACTGATGCCGATCAATAGGGTAAGCAAAAAAAAACTCTTAAAATCCAAGTAGCTTTTTAAAGGAACACCATTATGTCAGTCATCAATACTAATGTTTCAGCAACCATTACAAGCAATGCTCTGGCTAAAAACGATCGTGCCATGAGTCAGTCAATGGAACGTCTGTCAACCGGCCAGCGTATTAACTCTGCTTCAGATGATGCCGCCGGTCTGGCTATCGCCTCTAAAATGACCTCGCAGATCCGTGGCCTAGACCAAGCTGTGCGCAATGGTAACGACGCGATTTCAATGATCCAAACCGCTGATGGCGCTTTGGTTGAAGTCAGCAACATGCTCCAACGCATGCGTGAACTCTCAGTACAGGCCGCTTCAGATACCAACACTGCCACGGACCGCGATGCCCTAGATATCTAGTTTCAAGCACTTGAAGACTAGATAGATGTCATCTCATCCAACACCCAATGGAACGGCGTGAACTTACTAGATGGTGAACTGGGTGCAGTGGCCTTTCAGGTCGGCGCCAACGCAAGCCAGACCATTAGCGTGACCTTTGCCGATT
>CAJQJT010000357.1 GCA_905478725.1 uncultured Pseudomonadales bacterium | reverse complement strand
CAATTTGTACATCAAAATGATCAACGCAAAGGTAACCAGAACACCAAGTGCAGCAGAAATACCAATTCTGATAAAGGCCATACTTATCAACTCAGTCTTGTTCTACCGAAATTGCCACCGGACGGATGCCAATGTCTGTTGCGACATCAGCTACCTTGGCGACTACTTCAATATTCGATTCATTGTCGGCTTGGATAACCATGCCGCCCTTTGGGTTTTCATTAAACAGTCTCTGCAGATTGATCTTTAGCGCGGTAGTTTCAACGCGTTTCTTATCAATCCAAATTTCATTGTTATCGCTTACCGCCACCAGAATGCCTACTTTTTTGTAGTTTTCTGCAGTGTCTGCGTCAACTTTGTTGACCTCGACACCGGGGAGTTTGATAAACGATGCTGTCACAATGAAAAAGATCAGCATAATAAAAACCACATCCAGCATTGGGGTAAGGTCAATTGCCTCGCCCTGCGGCTGTGATCCTGTTTGTCTATTGCGCATAGTTTTCTCTCACTGGAACCTTGTCTTAGACAGGCTCCGGTTAGTGATCCATGGTTAGATGATCTTCCAGCAAATGCTTCTCTCGCTCTGCGGCACGTTCGACATAGGTCATGCCAAATACACCAGAGAGAGCAGCAACCATGCCCGACATTGTCGGTACAGTTGCCTGAGAAACACCACCTGCCATCGCCTTGGCGTCACCGCCACCAGTAAATGCCATTACGTCAAATACCACGATCATTCCAGTCACCGTGCCGAGCAAGCCAAACAGCGGGGCCAGGGCAACCAGGGTTTTGATCATCATAAGATTCTCATCGATCTTGACGCTCACTTCAGAAATCAGCTTTTCTCTGATCTGACGTGCGCGCTTGGATTTGCGCTCAGAGCGCTCCTCCCAAGAATCAAGTGCGTATTGAACATCTTGACTGACGCTGGATTTGAGATACCACATACGCTCGAACAGGAGAGTCCACATCACGAACAGCAGGACGACGATGGCCCAAAGAACCATGCCGCCTGAATCCATGAACTTTCCAACTTCTGCCATAGTATCAACAAAGAACATCTCAGCGACCCTCTACTGAACCAGCAACAATTCCTGCACTCTGCTCTTCAAGTATATGCAGAACACGCTGTGCTTTGCCATTGACCAATGTGTGCATCAATACAGTTGGGATGGCTACTACCAGACCCAGTACTGTTGTTATCAGTGCCTGAGAGATACCGCCGGCCATAGCCTTAGGATCGCCAGCACCAAACAGAGTAATCATCTGGAAGGTAATAATCATACCGGTAACCGTACCCAGCAGACCAAGCAACGGAGCAACCATGGCGATGATCTTGAGCAAGCTCAAACCAGACTCAATGGCTGGACGCTCTTTAAGAACCGCTTCGTGGAGTTTCAGCTCCAACGACTCTGGATCCAAACCTGGGTTGGCATGTGCCACCGCGAGAACGCGACCCAATGGGTTAGTCAGATCAGCTGTACCTGGGGTACGAAGCTGTGCAGATACTCTAGAAGAGACACCTTGCAAGAAGATGAAGCGCCAGATAGCTAGCAGGATTGCGACACAGAATACACCAGTGATGACGTAGCCTACGATGCCACCGAAGTGCCAGCGCTCAATCAGTGTTGGCGTATTGATCAGTGCACGTAACAAACCGCCACCCAGTGGTCCCGTAGGATCCAGGCCCGCTTTGGTGAAGCCGCTAACCGATTCTTGAAGATCTGCAGCACTGCCCTGGTGACCACTAGGCTGACGAGCCAACTCTGATACCAGACCGCTTTCTGGGCTGTACTCGAGGTACATGCCGTTAGCCATCAGGTTGTATGTACCAACACGGACAACTTCCATTTCTTCCTGCGAACCATCAGCGCGCAGTACAGTGCGGTTGAACTTAACAATACGACCACTTTCGTTCATTTCACGCTGCTGCTCGAACCACAACTTCTCGATGTCCATGATAGAAGGCAGGCGAGTGTCGCTGCTCATCTTCTCAATCAACTCATCGAGAAACTCGGTACGGCCAGGGATCTGAGCACTAACAATGGACTGAGTCAGGTTGGCACGGATATCACCGGCGGCGCCTGTCAGGTGTCCAAATAGCTCTTTCAGAGAACCGAGACGCTTGTCGCGCTGCTCGCGCAGACCGATAAGCTTCAGATCGTTGTCACGGATAGTCTGTTCCAGACGATCAGAACGACGCTCTTCAGCAGTCTTGGTGTTCTTCGCTTGGTTTAGCTGTGCGTCCTGCTTGCGCTGGTCGCGTTTGAAGTCAGCTTCACGGTCACGATATTCTTGAGTTTCAGAAATCGTTGAGCTCTGAATCATGTTCAGCAACTCGTCGAGTGATTTAGCTTCCTGTGCCAGTGCTGGCATGCTTACTGCTGCAGCAGCTAAGAAAGCGGCACAAACTTTAATGAATTTCAGTTTCATTGTGCAGTCTCCGGAGCGTTGATTGGCATTTCCATAACATCCTGCGGCGATAATTTCTTAGCGATGCGGATGCCTTGGTCTACTGGGCGACGGTATTCAGAACCCAGAGTTTCCCAAGAGGCAGTCGCTTTGTTCCAAGCGCCTGTCTGTGATTTATCTTTTGTTTGATACATCAGGGCAACACGGCCGACGCGCAACATGTCTACTTCAACTTCAGAGCCATCAGCGTTGATATCAACCATATCGCGGTAGGTTTCCAGAGACAGGCTGTACTCAGACTCGATATCGTAGATTTCGAGGATCTGGCGGAATTTTTCAGCTGAAGAGAACTTGGCGCTATCGAGGTTGTCGAAAAGATCTTCGACAGCTTCAGCACGCATTTCAGTCTTGAAAGGAACATCCAGCTCAACAAAGGTACGCAGAGCTTTGAGCATGTTTTCCATCAATGGCGAGATGCCTCGCTCAATAACAGTAGCATTCTCGATCGACTCAACGAGCTCAGCCATCATTTGCTTCTGGCTTTCGATCTGACGCTCAAGCTGTGAGTTGTAAACACGCAAACTTTCAATCTGCTTATTCACTTGCTTGAATTCTTGTAAGAGACCGTCGGTTTGATCGGCGATGCGATCAACTTTGGTCTGTGCTGTTTTAGCGGCTTGAACCTTAACGGTTCCTGCTTTTAGCACTTCACTTACTTCTGTAGCCTGAACTGCAACTGCAGTTAAGCCACCGGCAAGTACGGCAAATAAGGCCAGTGCTTTTAGTGGTTGCTTTTTCATAGTTCCCTCAACTGGGTCTATCGGATTGGTGATCTTTATATTCCCAGAAACTGAAATTAATCCACATTCAGTAACTGACAATTTTTATTGGTGCGTCTTTTTAACAGGCTGATCTTAAAGAATCAATCTGTGGCCACAAATTGACCTTGGTGAAGTTGATAACAATTGGCTTTGTTACCTAATGTAACAACTAGCTAGGCTTTCGCTCTAGGACCAGATATCTATAGGGGTGGGTGTCTGTTTTCTCAGGCAACTGCTCACTGACCTGACGCCATTGAGCGGGATCATACTCAGGAAAAAAGGCATCGCCCTCAACGTCGGCCTGCACTTCCGTCAAGTATAGACGGTCAGCCACGGGCAGAGTTAGACGGTAAATCTGCTCGCCTCCAATCACCATAATCTCTTCGGCTTGTGCATCAGCGCAGGCCAAACGAGCGAGGGTCATGGCTTGGGGCAAGGTTTGAGCTACCTGAACACCTTCGGCATGCCATTGAGGGTCACGGGTGATCACTATGTTAGTGCGCCCGGGAAGAGGTCGGCCAATGGAGTCAAAGGTCTTGCGCCCCATAATCAAGGGCTTACCCATAGTCACGGATTTAAAGTATTTGAGATCTTCAGGCAGATGCCAAGGCAGCTGATTGTTTAAACCGATTACACCGTTGCGGCTCACAGCCACGATTAAAGATACTTTCATAATATTGTCTCAGTGGCGGTTAGACCGCTACAGGTGCAGAAATAGGGCCATGACTCTGGTAATCAAGCAATTCAAAATCTTCAAAAACAAAATCAAACAGATTGTCGACGGCGGGGTTTATCGCCATTGTCGGCAGTGGTAAGCAGTCTCGGGAAAGTAGCTCTTCAACCTGATCCATATGGTTGCTATAGAGGTGGGCATCGCCAAAGGTGTGCACGAAATCTCCCGGCTCTAGACCGCAGACCTGAGCAATCATTAGGGTCAGGATGGCGTAAGAGGCAATATTGAATGGCACTCCGAGAAACACGTCGGCGCTGCGCTGATAAAGCTGACAGGAGAGACGCCCCTCGGTGACATAAAACTGGAACAGGCTGTGACAGGGTGGCAAGCCGGATTTAACCATTACTGGAATATCTTTTGGGTTCCAGGCCGAGACGATAAGGCGTCGTGAGTCGGGATTGGCTTTGATCTCGTCGACCACCTGTGCAAGCTGATCCACGCCTTCAAAGTTGCGCCACTGGTGGCCATAGACGGGGCCTAGATCGCCGTATTGCCGGGCAAACTCATCGTCATCTTTAATGCGCTGAATAAACTCCTTCATTTTCGCCTTCCACTCCGGCGAATACATGGGGTAGGCCGCTTCTTGATCAGTTTCACGCAGCCAGCTTTGGTAGGGCCAGTCATTCCAGATGCCGACGCCATTTTCAACCAGGTAGCGAATATTGGTGTCGCCACGAATAAACCAGAGCAGCTCGTGGAGTATGGATTTGAGATGGACTTTTTTG
>CAJQJT010000356.1 GCA_905478725.1 uncultured Pseudomonadales bacterium | reverse complement strand
CTGAAGGCGGTGTCATTCTCGAGGGCCGCGAGGTCAACGAGCCGGGACCAGATCGCGCCGTGGTATTTCAAAATCACGCTCTGCTGCCCTGGCTGACGGTTTATCAAAACGTCGAGCTGGCGGTTAAAGCTGTGTTTAAAAAAAACAAAAGTAAAGCCGAGATACGCGACTGGATTGAGCACAACGTCAGCCTGGTTCATATGGATCACGCCCTGCACAAACGTCCGGGAGAGATCTCTGGTGGCATGAAGCAGCGCGTGGGTATCGCCCGCTGTCTGGCAATGCAGCCCAAAGTACTGCTGATGGATGAACCCTTTGGCGCCCTCGATGCGCTGACCCGTGCCCATCTCCAGGACTCACTGATGGAAATTCAAAATCGTCTCGGCAATACCGTGGTGATGATTACCCATGATGTCGACGAAGCGGTACTGCTCTCGGACCGCATTGTGATGATGAGCAACGGCCCCGCCGCAAGCATTGGTGAGATTCTCGAGGTTGATCTGCCGCGCCCCAGAGACCGCTTGGCTCTCGCCGAAGACCCCGCATTTAACGCGCACCGTCAGCAGGTTCTGCGCTTTCTCTATGAGAAACACAGAAACCCTGCGGCGCAGCGCACGGACACCGCAGAGGCTCAGGGAAAGACTCCCGCAGCAGCCTAAAGCTGAAGCCGCTAACGATCTAGCAACCTATTATTTATTGAGGAAAACAGTCATGTTAAAAGTAATCGTAGTCGGAAATGGCATGGTCGGTCACCACTATGTAGAACAGCTGGTCACGAGCAAAATCGAGGCCCAGATCACCGTGATTGGTGGCGAAACCCGGCCCGCCTATGACCGTGTTCATCTCTCCGAATTCTTTGCCGGACGCTCTCCGGAAGATCTCGCTCTGACCACCAGAGATCACTATCGAGAGATCGGCGTCGACGCCCATTTTGGCGACAGGGTAGCCAGTATTGATCGCGACCATAAAACCGTTACCACCGACAGTGGCAAGCAGTTCGCCTATGACAAATTGGTGTTGGCCACCGGCTCCTATCCCTTTGTGCCACCAGTTAAAGGCAATGATCTAGAACCCTGCGCCGTCTATCGAACCATTGATGACCTCGGCATTATTCAGGCACAGGCCAAAGGTAGCAAAGTCGGCGTTGTGGTCGGCGGTGGCTTGCTGGGGCTGGAATGTGCCAACGCGGTAAAAAATCTCGGCCTCGAAACCCATGTTGTGGAGTTCGCCTCAGGCCTGATGGGCGTGCAGCTGGACGGTGGCGGCAGCGCCATGTTGCGACGCAAGATCGAAGCACTCGGCGTAACAGTCCACACCAGCAAAGCGACTCAGGTAATTGAACCAGATGCTCAGGGTGAGGGCCGTCTGCGCATGCAGTTTGCCGATGGCGGCTCACTGGCCACCGATATGATTGTCTTCTCCGCCGGAATTCGCCCCTATGATCAGTTGGCCCGAGACTGTGGCCTCACAGTCGGCGAACGCGGCGGCATTGAAATTGACTATCACTGCAAAACCAGCGATTCAGATATTTTTGCTATAGGCGAATGCGCCCTGTTTGGCGGCCGAATCTACGGTCTGGTGGCGCCCGGATACCGCATGGCCGAGGCTGCAGTGAGCCAGCTGACCGACGACTTTATCCCGTTCCAAGGCGCGGATATGAGCACCAAGCTGAAACTGCTCGGCGTCGACGTTGGCTCGATTGGCGACGCCCACGGCAAAGAAGCTAGTGCCGTGGCCTACACCTTTAGTGACGAACGCATTGATGTATACAAGCGCCTGATCGTCAGCGCCGACGGCAAGAAACTATTGGGCGCGGTCTTGGTCGGCGACTGTTCCGACTACGATACCCTGCTCCAGTACTTCCTCAATGGCATCGCCTTGCCCGCCGATCCCCAAACATTGATTCTGCCTTACAATGCTGGCGCCGCTCCGGCACTGGGTGCGGCCGCGCTGCCGGCCACAGCCACTATTTGCTCCTGCCACAATGTCAGTAAAGGCGATATTGTCAGTGCCATGGACGCCGGCTACTGTTCCCTCGCTGAAGTCAAAGCCGAAACCGCCGCCAGCAGTGGCTGTGGCGGCTGCGCGGCACTACTCAAGAATATTGTTGATGACGAGCTCGCCGCCCGCGGCCTAGAAGTCAATAAAGCCATGTGCGAGCACTTCAACTTTACCCGCCAAGAGATGTTTCATGTGGTCAAGGTGGAGTCGATCAAGAGCTTTGATGAGCTGGTTTCAAAGCACGGCCGCGGCCGCGGCTGTGACATCTGCAAACCCACCGCCGGTTCCATTCTCGCCTCCCTGTGGAATGACTATGTTCTAGAAGAAAAGCATGTGGGCCTGCAGGACACCAACGATACCTTTCTCGCCAATATGCAAAAAAACGGCACATACTCGGTAGTACCGCGTATAGCCGGCGGCGAAATCACACCGGACAAATTAATTACCATCGGCCAGGTAGCAAAGAAATATAACCTTTACACCAAGATTACCGGTGGTCAACGCATCGACCTGTTTGGTGCCCGAGTGCAACATCTGCCGGCGATCTGGCAAGAGCTCATCGCCGCTGGCTTTGAAACCGGTCATGCCTACGGCAAGGCGCTGCGTACAGTAAAGTCCTGTGTTGGCAGCACCTGGTGTCGTTACGGTGTGCAAGACAGTGTCGCCATGGCCCTGTATATCGAGAACCGTTATAAAGGCCTGCGCTCCCCCCACAAACTCAAATCCGCAGTCTCCGGCTGTACCCGTGAATGTGCCGAAGCCCAATCTAAGGACTTTGGTGTGATCGCTACGGAAAATGGCTGGAACCTTTTTGTCGGTGGCAATGGCGGCATGAAACCCCGCCATGCAGATCTGTTTGCCACGGATCTCGACGACGAAACCCTGATCAAATATATCGACCGCTTCTTGATGTTTTATGTGCGCACCGCCGATCGCCTGCAGCGCACCTCGGTGTGGATGGGTACCCTCGAAGGGGGTCTCGACTATCTCAAAGAAGTAGTGATCAAAGACTCACTGGGCATCACCGCCGAACTCGAAGAGCAGATGAACAGCATAGTCGGCAGCTATCAGTGCGAGTGGAAAACCACCATTGAAGACCCGGAAAAACTCAAGCGTTTCCGTCAGTTCGTCAACTCCAAAGCCGAAGACCACGAAATTATCTTTGTCGAAGAGCGCGGCCAGCCACGACCTGCCAGAGAAGCCGAACGCATACAAATTTTAGCCGAACCGGCTTAGGAGAGTTGATAGTGAGCACTGACCAACCAATAGAAAAATCCGACTCAATTAGTCTCTGTATGCAAGCCGATCTGATTCCCAACTCCGGTATCTGTGCAGAACTAGACGGGCAGCAGATTGCCCTGTTTTATCTGCCCAACGAGAGCCCGCAGCTCTATGCCCTCGGCAACTGGGACCCCATAGGCAAAGCCAATGTACTGTCACGGGGTATGGTGGGAGATATCGACGGGCGACTGGTGGTGGCCTCGCCAATGTATAAGCAGCACTTTGATCTGCTCACCGGCGAGTGTCTGGAAGATGCAGCGATCTGCGTGCCTGTATTCTCGGTCAGCCTGTTTGGCGACCACGTTATGTTAAGCCTGTAATTTATGACTATCAGCCCTGACACCACAGGCACCTGCACAGTGAAAACCACCTGCCCATACTGCGGAGTCGGCTGTGGTGTCAGGGCTGAGATTAAAAATGATCAACTAATCGCCGTCTCAGGTGATGTCCAACACCCAGCTAATTTCGGCAAACTCTGCGTTAAAGGCGCAGCACTGGATCAGACCATGGGTAGCCATGGCAGATTATTGCAGCCCAGCATTGAGGGCCAGGTGGTCAGCTGGGATAGCGCCATAGAAGAGGTTGCCAGCAGACTCAACCAAATCCGTGAACAACATGGTCCCGGGGCCATCGCCTTTTATCTCTCCGGCCAGCTACTCACCGAAGACTATTATGTCGCCAACAAACTCGCCAAAGGCTTTATTGGCACCGGCCATGTGGATACCAATTCACGCCTCTGCATGTCCTCAGCGGTGGCCGGCTATAAGCGCGCCTTTGGTGCCGATGCCGTGCCCTGTAACTACGAAGACCTAGACCACTGCGAGCTGCTGGTGCTAACCGGCTCCAACGCCGCCTGGACCCATCCGGTGCTGTATCGGCGCATAGCCGAAGCCAAGCAGAAGAATCCCGCCATGCGGGTGGTGGTTATAGATCCACGACGCACTGCCAGCTGTGATCTCGCCGACCTCCATCTGGCTGTAGCACCGGGAGCCGATGCCTTTGTCTTTAACGGGCTACTGGCTTATTTAGCCAAGGCTGGCAAGCTCAATAAAACCTATATTCAACAGCACACCGAAGGCTTTGCCGCAGCCCTAAAAACAGCCAATGCCATCAGTCAGGCTGAGCTTGAGCAGACTACCGGGATTATCAGCAGAGACTTAACCACTTTTTATCAGTGGTTTGCCGAGACCGAAAGGACCATTACCTTCTATTCCATGGGTATCAATCAGTCCACCACGGGCACCGATAAATGCAACGCCATTATCAACTGTCATCTAGCCACCGGCCGCATCGGCAAGCTTGGCACCGGACCTTTTTCGATCACTGGTCAGCCCAATGCCATGGGCGGCCGTGAAGTAGGCGGCCTGTCCAATGTGCTCGGCGCCCATATGGATTATAGTCCTGAGAATGTGGCCACAGTATCAGCGTTTTGGAATAGCGATCAGCTCAGTCAGCACCCGGGCTTGAAGGCAGTTGAGCTATTTGATGCCGTCGCCGATGGCAGAATTAAAGCGATTTGGATTATGGGCACCAACCCGGTGGTCAGTATGCCCAATGCAAACCGAGTCAAAGCAGCACTAGAGCAGTGTGACACGGTGATTGTCTCAGATTGTAT
>CAJQJT010000355.1 GCA_905478725.1 uncultured Pseudomonadales bacterium | reverse complement strand
TTTATGAAATCAGGTTATTATTTATACCTTAGGTCAGGACTGATCGATCGCTGGAATATGTTGGCTAAATGGCACACTTATCCAAACATGATAAAGCCACTAAAAATAAATCAATGACACTGATATTGGAGATTGCGTATGGCAGGTCAAGTGATCTGGATTACAGGTTTGTCAGGAGCTGGAAAAACAACCCTCGCTAAAAAGTTAATTCAGCGCCTACAAAAATGTGAATCACAGCCTATATTGTTGGATGGCGATATATTGCGCAATCTTTTGCACGTTTCTGAAAATGACCGAGATAGTCACAGCCGAAAAGCAAGAATTAACCTCGCGCTGAAATACGCTCAAATGTGTAGGTTGTTATCGGACCAGGGTTTTGTAGTCGTGATCGCCACAATATCGATGTTCGATGAACTATATGCATGGAATCGTGAAAACATAACAAACTATTTTGAAGTTTATCTAAAAGTACCTTTATACGAATTGCGTCGTCGTGACCCCAAGTCTATTTATCAAAGGTATGAAAATGGAGAACTCATCAACGTTGCGGGTTTAGACCTGAGTGTAGAACCACCTCAAACGCCTCACTTGACCTTGGATTTTGAGACCCAACCTACCATTTGGCAAAGTTCTACAGATTTAGCTGATCATCTGATGGTAGCACTAAACAAACTTAGTCCAGTATAGTAAAAAGAATCTAGCTAGGCCAACTGAAGCAAAGGTATATTAAAATGAACATAGTTTACTCTTACTTTGTCCTCGATATAGTTCATCGAGGCCACCTTATGATGCTAAAAAACGCTAAAGCAATGGCTGGACCAGAAGGCCGCCTTATTGTTGGCATAGTGTCAGATGAGGCTGTTTTGGCAAAAAAAGGTAAAGCGCCTATTCTTGATTTTTCTGAGCGCTTAGAGCTGGCTAATGCAATAGAGTTTGTCGACTTGGTTGTTGGCCAGCAAGATTACACACCTTTTAAAAATGTTAGAAATATAGTGCCAACTATTTTGATGGAAAGTGAGAGTCATGACGACGCACAAATTGAAGAGGGCCGAAAGTTAATGGATGAGCTGGGGGGCAAAGTAATCGTTTTACCTTATTTTCAAGGTCAATCGTCTACATTAATTAAAACAAAAATTGCAGTTGACTGACAATGGTGACTGCTAGGGGGCTTAATTCTAAACCTCTTGGGAATCTAACTGGCGTTAATTTTTCTAATAAAATTTAATCATCTGTGATGCGGCTAAGAAAATAGGGTCTTACTTTCTAGAATTGATCCTGACCCTATTGATCCTGACCCTATTAATATTGACTCTGTATGAGTTCAGCGCTGTGAATCATATATTTCTGCTTACATCATCGGGTAGATACTTAAAAAAATCATAAAATTCCTAAAGTTCAACCAAAGTTAGCCGATAGTTAATCCAAAGGCTATTCCCACCCGGCCTTAATCGAGCGATTTCCAGCTCGGGAATCGTATAGAAATAGGGTCGGTTTATTTACTTTAGGAGTATTTATCATGAGTATGGTAATCGGCACAAACGTAGCATCTATAACTGCACAACGTCATTTAGAAACCTCACGCGCTTCGATGGAAACTTCCATGGAGCGTCTGTCTTCTGGCAAGCGTATTAACTCAGCCATGGACGATTCTGCAGGTTTAGCAATCACTCATTCTTTGGAATCTAAAATCTCTTCAATGAATCAAGGTATTCGAAATGCCAACGATGGCATCTCAATGTTGCAAACTGCGGAAGGCGCATTGGAAGAAACAAGCTCTATGCTAAATCGCATGAAAGAGCTTGCGACTCAAGCCAGCAGTGGCAGTTATTCTGCTTCTGATCGTGTTGCCCTGGACGCGGAGTTCCAAGCTTTGGCGGCTGCAATTACCTCGATCGCTAAAGAGACGGACTTCAACGGCACTAATATGCTCAACTCTGCAACAAGCGTCTCTTTTCAAGTTGGAGATGGCGCTACAGATAACGTCTCAATGACCTTTCAATCAATGAAGGCAACCGATTTGGATATTTTTGATAGTACCTCTGCTGTTGTTGAATTGGCTAGCACTGCCAATACAGGAGAGAATGGTGCCGGACTTAAGCAGGCAGGTACGTTTACAATTACCACAGCCACGACTGCATCCAAGTCTCTGGAAATGGAAGTAAATGGCACGGTTTACACTCAAAAGTTCGATACAGGTGTAACGGCAACCATGCAACTTTTGGCGGCCCAAATTACTGCTGACCAGGAAGATATCCATGCTACATCCGCTACGGGTACTGTTCTAACGTTAACAAGTTTAACGGATAATGCAGGCTGGACGTCGACTGGCCTAAAAGTCTTTAATGATTCAGAGGCAGTTGTTTCAACTGCAGCCTTCGCTGGTACGACTGAAAACGCAGCTGCCGCAAAGCAGTCAGGCACATACACTGCAACAGCAGCTGCTGCTAACCAGACGCTTTCAGTAACGATCAATGGCACTGATTTTACGCAAGACTTTGATACCGACGCAGCAACGACTATGGAAAAGTTAGCACTTCAAATTAATGATGGGACGACTAATCTTTCGGCTACAACCTCAGCGTCCACAAATCTTCTTATCGAAAGTACTGTTAACGGGACCGCGTTCACTGCGGGTGCGCTCGTAACAACACAAGATCATGGTGCAAACGCGAGTATCTTGACAGCCGCTGGTGCTAGCGCAGCAATGAGTTCCATTGATTCTTCAATAGCACAAGTAGATTCCTATCGAAGTGAGCTAGGTGCAGTAGCTAACAGGCTAGACCACACTGTTTCTAACTTGATGAATCGAGTGGAGAACCAGTCAGCTGCGCAATCTCGTATTGAAGATACAGACTTTGCCGTTGAATCAGCTAACCTTGCTAAGGCTCAAGTGCTTCAGCAAGCGGGCACTGCAATGTTAGCGCAAGCTAATGCTTCAGGCCAAAGCGTCTTGTCACTGTTAAAGTAAACCGGTAATCTAGTTTGGGGTCGTGAGCTTTTTTACGCCCCTTATTAGATTGATTAACCCAACAGGAGGTTGTTATGGCGATCGAAGCAGTTGCAACGAATCCCCAAGTAGCTCCTCAGATAGTGAATACTCAAGTCGGTAATGACCGACCCGTTGCAAAGGTACAGGCGGTAGAAAAGGAACAACCAAAGCCAGTACCTGCAGCTCCAAAGATTGACATTAATCGAGAACCGATTATTTCATCAAACGAGCTTGAAGCTAAAATCAGTGAATTAAACGAAGCCATGGTTTCGCGTAATCAGGCTGTAGTATTTAGCACTGACCCTCAAACAGGGAAGGACATAGTAAGAGTCACCAATTCAAGTACGGGTGAACTTATAAGGCAAATGCCTAGTGTTGAAGCGCTCAAAGCAATGCAGAATATTGACCAAATGATGGGCCTTATTTTTAACAAACGGACTTAAACACAGCAAAGACTTTGTAAAGTCAAAAACAGCGTCATATAACTGGACGCTGTTTTTTTTTGCTTTTGAATTGATCAATTAATCAGTGTGCTTATAAGGTGGCATGATTTTTGCTTTAAGTAAGATACAGAACGAAATTTCTATATAACGGCAAACACTTGCCACTTATGGCTCTGCGGCAAAGGGGTCAGGAAAGGGAGGGATTATGGCAGTTGACTATCTAAATGCTATGGGTGTTGGTGCAGGTTTCGATACTAAAGCCTTAGTCACCGCCATAGTTGATGCCGAAAAAGCCAGTAAGCAAGCCACTATTGACCGTAAGACTAAGGATGTTGAGGCCAGTGTTTCCGGCATGGCTCAGCTTAAATCCTCCCTCACTACGCTGCAAGCGGCATTCCAAGCCGTAGATGATAAGCGGGACTTTAACTTCTCTACTTTTTCAAACTCAGCCCCAACGCAGCTTAACGCTCAATTTGATTCCAGCACATCGGAGCCTGGTACTTACAAGGTCACTGTGAGTCAATTGGCGCAGAACGATGTTTATCAGACGAATGCCGTCGCAGAAGTGCTAGAAGTAGACACCTATACGCTTAATTCTGCTGTCAACGCCAGTGGGAGCGTGTCATTTGCCTATGGTGGCCATACTTACACCCAGGCCTTTCTTACTGACTCCGCAACGACAATGAACGGGCTTATAGCCTCTATAAATGCAGGCTCTGCTGGGGCAACAGTGACTGCAGTTGCCACTAACAGCACAACCTTTACCATTACCAAAGATGCTGGAAGTGATACACAAATGACCAAAGGCACCATTGGTGGAACAAGCAATGGATCCACGGGACTCACTGTGTCAACTACAGATACCACTGCAGGGATAGGTGCTTCTACGGTTGACCAGAACGGCACATCAGCAGCAACGGTTGTCATCCAAGTGGGTTCAGCTGCAGCTGAAACGGTTACTTTAGCAGCGGGTAGCACGTCCTTGGCAGATCTTGTTACGGGCATCAATGAGCTTACTGCTGATGTCTCTGCGCGTCTTGTAGAGACTAGTAGTGGTACTTTCCGTATTGTCGTTGAAGGCCCTGAGGGCAGTGATAACGCGCTGACGATTACGGACTCTGTGTTTGGTTTACAAACCACAAATACACAGGAGGTAGACACCTATGCACTCGGTGCTGCTGTTGTTGATGGGGGTAGTGCGTCATTTACCTTTGGAGGTACTACTTACACACAGGCCTACTCTTCGAGCTCAGCAAATACAATTGTCCAGCTTGCCGCTCAGGTAAATGCTGCATCTGGAATCACAGTTGCTGCAGTTTCTGGTAGTGGAGTGGCTTTCACTATAACCAGTGACGTTGGAAGTGATACGCAGATGACCAAAGGCACCATTGGCGGAACAACCAATGGCGATGTTGCGCTTACCATTTCAACTGTAGATACTACAACGGGAAGTGATGGTAATAAAATCCAAGGAGCACAAAATGCCACACTCAGCGTGAACGGATTAGTTATTTCTAGTGCAACTAACCAAATAGACGCCGTGGTACCTGGGCTTAAGCTTGATCTTATGAAGGTTTCAGCCAGTGCTGTGGTGTTATCAGTAGGGCGGGATACGACTGTAGCCAAAGCAGCCATTACAAATTTAGTAGATGCCTATAATACGTTTGAAGGTGTGATTAAAGGCCTTACTGCAGCTG
>CAJQJT010000354.1 GCA_905478725.1 uncultured Pseudomonadales bacterium | reverse complement strand
GGGGATGCGGGCATCGGTAAAGAAGGTTTCGGTAAAGCCGTATTCACCGGTGATCTTCTGAATCGGCTGGGTGGTGATGCCCTCTCTGTGCATGGGGGCTAAGAAGAATGACAGACCGTTATAGCGGCGCTCTGCCTGAGCATCTGTGCGTGCCAGCAGGATCATATATTTGGCATAGTTGCCCATGGTGGTCCAGATCTTGCTGCCGTTGATCAGGTAGTCGTCGCCGTCGCGCTCGGCACGGGTTTGAATGCTGCCCAGGTCGGAACCGTGGTTGGGCTCAGAGAATCCCTGGCACCAGATATCGTCGGCATTGAGAATGCCCTTGAGGTATTTTTGTTTTTCATAGTCGCTGCCATTGTCTAGAATCAGCGGGCCAGCCCAACCGAGACCGATCACATTGAAGCAGATCGGGACTTGGAGGCGTTTCATCTCTTCATCGGCAATACGCTGATAGTCTCGACCCATACCTTGGCCGCCGTACTCTTTCGGCCAGGCCGCACCCAGATAGCCGGCAGACCAGACTTTGTGCTGCCATTCTCGAAGGAATTCCAGTACCCGCTCGGAGCCTACTTCCATAAAGGTTTGAGGCAGTAAAAAACCGGGGTCTGCTGGTCTGTTGTCCTGCATCCAGGCGGCAACCTGGGCGCGGAATTCGGCTTGGGGGGTATTGTCTTGAGAGGTTTGAGAGGTTTGAGACATTTGAGTGCGCTCTTTTGATATGGCGTATTGTTTGTATGGCTGTTATGGCGACTGGACTGACTTCCTGTACCCTAGCCTATCTGTGAGGCTATTGAGGGTCTTTGCAATTGGTGCCAATTATTGTCGAAGCGGCGCCAATTCCATGGCTGTCCTTAAGAGCTTTTGCTTTGATCTCACCACAGCTATGATGCTTGTCAAAATTAAGCCGACTAGACACTGGTTCACAAAGGAAAACCCATGACTAACGCAGTAGAGCAGAGCACCATTTTTGGTCACCCACGGGGATTGGTGGTGTTGTTTTTCACCGAGATGTGGGAGCGCTTTTCCTATTATGGTATGCGCGGTCTGTTGATTGTCTACCTGACTCAACACTTCCTGTTTTCTGACGAAAGGTCGAGTCTGCTCTATGGGGCTTACACCGCTCTAGTGTTTGTCATGACCATTGTTGGCGGGGTACTCGCAGACCGCTATCTGGGGGCGCGCAAGGCGGTGACCTTTGGTGCGATTCTGCTGACCCTGGGGCACTTCGGTATGACCTTTGAGGGGGATGGCTCTAAGCAGATGCTGCAATACGCTGGCAGCGAGTATCAGATCACTCTGGATGCAAGGGGTGGTGATGCGCGGCAGTTGATTGTGTCTGACTTAGGAAGTTCGTATGTGAGCTTTACTGAAACCACTATGGACATTGCCGAGCCAGAAGCGCTGGGCCTGCCCGCTAGTATTCCCCGGAATCAGCTGACGATGTCAGTGGTAATCCAAGAGGGCTACTTGGATATTCTGTATCTTTCGCTGGCGCTGATTATTGCCGGTGTTGGATTCCTCAAAGCAAACATCTCAACCATTGTCGGTTCCCTCTATGGCTTTGGTGATGTGCGGCGCGACTCGGGCTTTACCATTTTCTATATGGGCATCAATCTGGGTGCCTTTATGGCCTCTATTTTTTGCGGCTATCTGGGCATAGTCCACGGCTGGAAGTACGGCTTTGGTTTGGCTGGTTTTGGTATGCTTTTGGGCTTGGTGATATTTCTCTCCTGTCAGAGTTGGTTAGAGGGCAAGGCCGAGCCACCCTCTATGGAAAAGCTTAAAGAGAAAGTCTTTCTCTCGATTAATGTGGAGTGGTTCTGTTACTTAGCCGGTTTAGGCATAGTGGCTGTGTCCATGCTGTTGGTGAAAAACGAAGAGCTGGTGGGCGGCATACTGGGGCCAATCGGTTTGATTATGCTGGTAGGATTGGTGACCTATAGTTGGAGACGTCTTGAGGGGGATGAACGCTCAAGAATGTTTGCCGCGATCTATTTTATTCTGGCGCAGATTCCTTTCTGGGCACTGTTTGAACAGGCGGGTTCATCTCTGAACCTATTTACTGCTCGTTTAGTGGATCGGGATATTCTTGGCTGGTCTGTGCCGGGTCCGGTGTTCCAGTCCTTAAATGCAGGCTTTATCTTTTTGTTTGCGCCGCTTATAGCTTGGCTCTGGGTCTGGTTGGCGCGACGCAATGCCAATCCATCGACCCCAGTTAAGTTTGCTATAGGTGTGGCTATGGCGGGACTGGGCTTCTTGGTGCTGGTGGCGGGGATGAAGAGTTCTGGGGATATGGGCTATACGCCAGTGCTGTTTATCTTTGCCATCTATTGGTTACATACCATGGGTGAGTTAATGGTCTCTCCTGTGGGTCTATCGGCGATTACCAAACTGGCTCCTGCGCGTATTGTCGGTATGACCATGGGTGCTTGGATGCTCTACTATGGACTATCTAACTTTCTCGCCAGTATTATTGCCCGGGCAACGGGTGCTGAAACCATCGGTGGGCAGATGACCAATATAGCTGCGGCTAAAGCCGGTTATATTGAGGTCTACTCTCAGGTGGGCTATATCGCCATTGGTATATCGGTGTTGATGCTGTTGATCTCGCCGCAGATTAATAAGTTGATGCGCGGGGCTTAGGCTGACCGAGAAGTGCTATCGGTAGTAGTGCTATCGGTAGTAGTGTTATCGGTAGTACTGCTGTCTAGTAATGAAGAAGGGGGTGACTAAGGTCGCCCTCGCAGAGCTGAGACAGATCCAATGTGTCGTCTTCTGGGTAGAGGGTGTTCATA
>CAJQJT010000353.1 GCA_905478725.1 uncultured Pseudomonadales bacterium | reverse complement strand
GGAAACCACCATATGATCAGCGGAGGCTGTTATGAGTACTAATCAACATCTCGATATTTTTCAAACCCTGTTTCATAACCCGTCTATGTTTGAAATACGTTCACGCACGCGCTTCAAAGGGGCTTTGACTGATTTCTGTGTTCCGGCCAATTCCTATTTTCCACCGCCAAAGATGGTTGAGCTAATTCAAGACAATATGGCGGATATTTTAAAGTACTACCCAGACTATGCGCCGGCGCATCAACAATGCATTGCCGATCTCTGTGGTAGTCCGGCGGACAATATTGTCGCGGCCAATGGCATTACTGAAATCATTACTATTCTCTGTAAAGACAGTAATGGACCCATTCTTACCTCGGTTCCTACATTCGGTCGCTGGACCGATCTGCCGCCCGACTTTGATATTCCGGTGCATTTTGTCCAGCGCGAGAAGGCCAAGGATTTTAAGCTGGAGGTCAGTGAGGTTGTTCGCCGCGCCAATGAGACCGGTGCTCAGACTGTGGTCATCTCTAACCCGAACAACCCAACCGGCGCCTATTTTTCCAATGCCGATATCAAGGCGCTACTCCACCAGCTCAAACATATTGAACGTATCATTATTGACGAGTCATTTATTGAGTTTTCAAACTTGCAAAGTGCCGAAGCCCTCGCCATAAACTCAACAAATATGGTGGTGGTTAAAAGCATGGGCAAGTCACTGGGTTGGCACGGCATCCGACTCGGCTATGCGGTTGCAAACCTGCAGCTAGCCAAGGCGCTACGCAATCAGCTGCCTTATTGGAACATTAACGGTCTTGCGGGTTTTGTGCTTAAGAACATGCACCACTTTAAGGACGCCTACAGAGAAAGCTTTATCAAGGTAGCGCAAGACCGCGAATATATGTATCAGCAATTACAGACCGTAGCTGGGCTAAAAACCTACCCGTCGCAATGTAACTTTCTGTTTACTGAGCTACCAGTGGGGGTTTCAGGCAAAGAAGTACGCAACCTATTGCTAGAGCAGTACGGACTAGTGACACGGGAGTGCAGCAATAAGGTGGGTTCTACAGAGTCTTATCTTCGCAATGTGGTCCGCAGACGCGGTGATACAGACAAGCTAGTTCAGGCACTAAGCGAAGTCTTAGGGGCGTTAGCCAAAGCCCCTAAGATGGAGACCAGCCTAGTATAACGGCAGGGCATAGATACATGGGCTCTACTCTGATAGCTCTACTCTGATAGCTCTACTCTGATAGCCCTAGCCTGTTAGCAAACCGCCTAGCCACAACCAGAATGCCCGTCATTACCCCGCAAAGAGTAATGACGGGCTTATTAACCTGTCAGCAGACCCAGACGAATCGCTTTAGCGACGGCATGACTTCGATTTGATGCCTTCAGTTTTGCAATCAAATTACTCACATGAATTTTCACTGTCCAGCCACTGATATGCAAGATTCTCGCAACTTCGGCATTTGATTTCCCCTTACAAATTAACGTTAGCACCTCCTCTTCACGGGGAGTCAGGATCTTCTTGCTGTTCATATTGCTATTGAACAGGTTATCTAAATCAATGAGCGTACAATAAAGCTGTGGTACCAGTAGTTTGAGCATCAACACCTCATGTTCTGTCCAAACGTTAATGCCGCCGAAGACAAAGAAATAGATATGTTTCTTATTGGCGCCAACCACCCCATGCACCGTTAAATTTTTGATCCTGTGTTGCCCAAAATAATTAAACCAGCTGCGGCTGGTTGATTGAAGCAATGGTGTGTTGGTGTCGATTTGCACTGGACTCTTTAGCCCAAGCCAACGCAGCAGTACCGGGCAGCTCATTAAATTTATTTTCTCCAGATAATCATCTGGAAAGCTTATATTGATAAAATCAACAACACGCAAATCTTCAATACATACTGAACCGCAGGCAAACATACTGTGCGGCAATATGTTCTTGACTGTTGGGTAAATTTGCTCACGAAAGTCAATTAAATTAGATGCGTCATCGCAGGCATTAATAAACTCTGCCATTGAATCCATTGTGTTAATACCCCTGTCTGTTTTTATACCCCTATCCGCTTTGATATCCATATCCGTTTTGATATCCATAAATTAAACGTTAAAAACAAAAAAGCTCCTTTTCAAACGATGGCTTAGCCACCGCCTAAAAAGAAGCATTTTCCCAGCAATGAACATCAGTCACCTGTTCATCGGCAAACAACTCGTGCAGATAATCTCATCTGCGTTAAATAGTTGCCATGCCACCATCCAACAGGATGTTTTCTCCCAACATGTAAGAAGAACCTTCGCTGGCCAAAAATAACACAGCCTTGGCGACTTCCTCGGGTTGACCAAAGCGCGATGCAGGTACATTTGCGAGTAACTGACCCGCCCATTCTGAAACAGCTTCTTCTGACAATCCTAACTTACTATAAATAGGCGTTTCGACGAGTCCGGGGCTGATGGTATTTACCCTTATACCTTTTTCAGCGAACTCGGCTGACAGGGTGCGAGCCAGTGAACGCACCGCAGCCTTAGTCGCAGCATAAATACTCATGCCCGCAACACCTTTTTCGATCATGGTAGTTGATGTCATGACAATGCTGGACGGATTGTTTAGAAGCGGAAGCACAGCCTGAATAGAATAAATAACACCCTTAAAGTTAACGTCTAACTGACCATCGATATTGTCAGCATCGACATCCTGAAACGGCATTGGCTTAGCAATACCCGCGTTTGCAAACAGTATGTCTAAGGTGCCAAATTCAGATTTAATTTTCTCTGCCACAGTCGCCATTTCAGATACAGAGGAGACATCGGCACAGACACCAATAACCCCAGCACCGAGAGTGCTAACAGCAGAAGTGACTCGGTCTGAATTTTGACCAGTAATTAAGACACGTGCCCCCTCTTCTAGAAATAGCTTGGCCGTAGCGAAACCAATACCCGTGGTACCACCAGTGATTAGTGCAGTTTTTCCTGTAAGCTTGCCCATTGAAAATTCCTTTTTAGTTACGTTAGTGATAAATAAGCATTACCGCCTATTTGTATACCGTTCGGTACGTTATATACTATCAACCGTTTTAATCGAGAGTCAAGTGGTATATTTTTGGAGGCACTATGAAAAGTGAACGCGGACGGCCACGTAGTTTTGATACTGATATTGCACTGGATAGTGCGCTCAAGGTTTTCTGGAAACACGGTTTCCAGAGCGCGTCTTTAAGTGAGCTGACAAAAGCGACAGGGTTGAGTAAACCAAGCTTATACTCTGCTTTTGGCGACAAGAGGTCGCTTTACTTAAAGGCATTAGAGCGATATTTGGGCCTACTCGTGGAGCTACACGCAGCCAGACTGACAGAGGAGCCAGATGGCCGACTAGCGATTGAGAGTTTCTTACGTTCACTGACAAAAATGCTAACCAACCCGAGCTTGCCCGGTGGTTGTTTTATTATCAATGGCACAGCAGACTTTGACGGGCCTTCGGTGCCTAAAGAGGTCGAGACAGCCCTGTCTCAAGCCTTAAAAGGCACAGAAAATCTGGTTAACCAACGCATATTACAGGCGCAAAGCGACGGCCAACTACCGGCAAATATAGACCCTCAGGACTTCTGCATATTACTCTCCACTCTCATTGCGGGCTTGGCGATGAAGGCCAAGAGCGGTGAAACTGAAGCTAACCTCAACCTTGGTATTACCGCGACGATGAGGGCTTGGCCGTCGTGAATTTTTCACGCCCGGCCGAGTTTATGGTCGAGCCAAAAAACCGCAGCAAGCTATAAAATGCCTACGTCGAGCGGTGCAATCGCACAGTAAGCTAAGGTACGATTGATTGAATCACTGTCTATTTACGGAAATTGAAAAAGTTCAAGAGTATGCGACTCGTTGGCTCTGGACTTATAATCATGAAAGGCCGAGTATGGCACTTGGCACTTGGCGATAGACGCATAACCCCCTACTTTTAGCGTCGGTTATTAATGGGGGATTACCGATGGATTTCACAGTTCAAACCCAACACAACCAACGACATAAAAATATGCCTAACAACCCCAACAGTATCGTTCTTATCGGCATGCCGGGCGCCGGAAAAAGTACCCTCGGCATTTTGCTGGCAAAAGAGCTGGGTTTAGATTTCGTCGACACCGATATCGCCATTCAAGTCCGCGAAGGTCGCACTCTGCAAGAAATTCTCGACGACAACGATTATCTGTATCTGCGAGAGATCGAAGAACAGGTTCTATTAAGCGAAGATGTTACAGGAAAGGTTGTCGCCACCGGAGGCAGCGCAGTTTATTCAGCAGCCGGCATGGCACGCTTAAAACAAATCGCAACCGTTGTGTTTCTCGATGTACCACTAGAGGCGTTGCGCAAACGCATAGGCAATTTCGATGTACGGGGCATTGCCCGCAAACCCAACCAGAGTCTCGAATCACTGTTCGACGAACGCTGTGCGCTGTATAAGAAGTATGGGGATATCAGAGTTGACTGCGATCAGCAGTCACTGCAGCAGAGCCTAGACTCGGTGCTGCAGCGGCTACAGGCATAACACAAACTTACTTGAGTACTGTGCGAATGGACTCGGCAAGATAGGCAATATTGCTCGAGTTAATACCCGCCAAGTTAATCCGAGTTGAAGAGACAATATAGATACCAAACTCTTCTCTCAGACGGACCAAATGCTCTGGCGCTACGCCCAAGAACGAGAACATCCCGTTCTGGCGCTTGATATGACTGAAGTCCATTCCCGCGGCATTGTCCTGAATACTATCAGCCAGCAATGTGCGCATAGATTTGATTCGCAGGCGAACCTCTTCCAGCTCAGCTTTCCAATCTTTACAGAGTTCTTCATCACCCAAAATCAGCGAAACTAAAAGCGCACCGTGAGCCGGCGGCATGGAGTACATCTGACGAGCAACTGCCATGGCCTGACCGCCAACTATAGCCGCCTGCTCTGGTGTTTGAGTAATAAAAGTAATGGATCCGGTACGCTCACGATAGAGACCAAAGTTCTTCGAGCAGCTTGAGGCCACCACCAACTCCGGTAATTTCTCAGCCATCAGACGCATGCCGTAGGCATCTTCGTCGAGACCATCACCAAGGCCCTGATAGGCTGTATCTATAAAGGGTACAAAGCCGCGCTCTAGGGCTATATCGGTAATCTGATCCCACTGCTCGTTGGTCAAATCAGCACCGGTGGGGTTGTGACAGCAGCCGTGGAGCAGCACCACATCACCAGCGGGAACCTGACGCAATGTCTCAAGCATCAGGTCAATATTGACCTCGCGAGTCGCTGTGTCGTAATAGGGATATTCTGCAATCTCGAAACCCGCACTGCCCAGCAGTGGAATATGGTTTGGCCAGGTAGGTGTACCCACCCATAATTTTGCTTCGGGGCGAGCGCGACGAATCACTTCGGCGCCTACTCTCAACGCACCAGAGCCACCTGGAGCCTGTAAGCT
>CAJQJT010000352.1 GCA_905478725.1 uncultured Pseudomonadales bacterium | reverse complement strand
AATCTATAGCTTCGGGACCGCCACCGGAAACGGTTATCGGCGGGCGCTTCTTGGCTTGAATAAGTTTTCCCGAAGCACCGTGACAGCCAAAGGCGTTAACTCCCTGAGCTTGCATAACAGACACCAGATCCACATTTACCTGACCGCAGAGAACCTGTTTTACCAGCACCAAGTCTTCTTTACTGGTAATCCGTCGCCCAGCGACTTTGCGCGGTTCTATGCCACAGCGAGCCTGCATGGCTGAAAGCTGAGGGCCACCACCATGTAGGACCACAACGTTCCAATTATCTTTTATCAGCCCGCTAATATTTTGCGCTAAACCCGAGCTCTGGATCTTATCGAGCAGAATATCGCCGCCTACTTTAATGACCGCTAGAGGCTTTCTTTCTGTTGTGGCGCTGTCTTGGTGGTTCATAGCTTGATGGTTCATGGCCTGATGGTTCATGGCCACATGCCTAATTGATCGAGCTGGTAGCTGTTTTTGTGGCCGGTCATCAAATTAAAGTTTTGTAACGCCTGACCTGCGCCACCCTTAATCAGGTTATCTAATACGCTAGTTATACAGACTGTCTGTGAACCATCAGCATGGCTCTCACTTATATCAATACCAATCTCTATGCGCGCCGAGTTTTTAATCGCCACAACCTCTGGGGCCACACCTTTGGGCAATACCGAGATCAATGGGAAATCCTGGTAATAGGTTTCATACATCCCGCGCAATTGATCCTCATTAATACCTTCAGGCATCTGCAGCTGAGAAATTGCCATCATGCCTCGAGACAGTGGTGCCGAGACAGGAACAAAGTCGAGCTTTACGCCATGGGCTCCAGCCGCGCTTAAGGTCTGCAATATTTCCGGAGTATGCTGATGATTAAACACTTTGTAGGCTTTTAAATTATTGCTGCGCACGGCGTGATGGTTGCCCATCTGTGGATGCACACCAGAACCACTTGAACCGGTTAGTGCGACCACCGACACCGCCGACTGATTCATGAGACCCGCTTTGGCCAAGGGCAACAGGGCAGAGGCTATGCAGGTGGCAAAACAACCGGGGTTGGCCACGTGCTTGGCGGTGCTAATCTCTGAGGCGTAAAGCTCGGGCATACCATAGGCGAAGGTGCCGAGACGCTCCGGGCAGGGATGCTGATCGGCGTAGTATTTGCTGTAATCACTCAGTTCTTTAAGGCGGAAGTCTCCGGATAGATCGATAATTCGCACATCTAGGTCAAATAGCTCCATAGCAACCCGGGCCGTTATAACATGCGGCATGGCGAGAAAAACAATATCAGCACCAGCGGCGCATTCCTGAGGTGCAATATCTTCCAGAACAATATCACTCAAACCCCAAAACGAGCGATTCACTTCGCCTATGTTTTTCCCTATATGGTCCTTGCTCGAAACACGGAGTATTTCCACATCGTCGCGACTCAATAGATTGCGCAGTAACTCCGCGGCCAGATAGCCGGAGCCACCGATAATAGATACTTTAGTTTTTTTCATAGGGTACTCGCTTATGCTCTATCTGTTGGCTTGATAAATTAAAAAGGCATTACAGGGGTCTAATAATGACTAATGCTCGCTGCCCAACAGCGACGTTTTCATTGGGAAATAAAATACGTTCGCCGCGCTTTTTGACCAAGTATTCAAAGTCCTTGTCGGCGGCTAATACATCACCGATTTCAAACTCAGTAAAGTTGGCAATATTGCTCGGGAAGCAGAGGCGAAAATCTTCAGTCTGCTTTAGCACTTCCCCAACCACTCTAAAGCGCAGGGCGACTTTGTGATCCATGGGTATAAACACATTGTCGCTGATCGCATGCTGCAGCCCAGTAATCACTGCTGCAAAATCCTCTAGATCGTTTTCACCGAAGGGCTTCACTTTACCCAGCTCGAGGGTAAAGCTGGTGGCGCCACAGTGGTTGGCAGTAAAGGCTGAATAGGTCGCGCTTTTTTCACTGGTGCTGAGTATTGCCTCTATGCCCCACTGGCCCAAGAGAGCATATTGATACTCAGTGATGGCTGATCCATTAGTGTTTGGCGAAACGGCAAACTGTTTGTAGAAGGAATCTCTGATCGCCGTGTGTAAATCGTAGTGAATTTTTTGCTCTGCCTCCTGTGCAAAAAAATCACGACTATAGGCCATTAGCTTTCGGCTTCGTCGACGCTCATCGCTGTCGCTAGAATATGAACCTAAATAGGGTGAGAACAGACGATTCATATTTTCGTCTACTTCACGGCTATTGGCTTTTATAGCCTCTGGATTGGCAATCACAATCAGCAATCTATGCTTGGGAATTATTTTTCCCGCAAAAATATCACTGACTAATTGGTCGATAATTTCAATGGGCGCGGTTTCATTGCCATGCACTGCCACCGACAACAAAATCGAATTTATTGGTGAATCTCCCTGAGGAGAAATATGCAAAACACCTCTACCCCAAAGATCCACTTGAATATTATTGCCAATCAATAGACTTGATTTTCCCACTACGGAGTCATTGGCTAAGGTGAACTGCAAAAAGCTCTGCGGACCAAATAATTGCTCTTGGAAATTGTCCATTGGCTTAGACCTGCTGGAAGTTATAAAAACTTCCCAGGTGCATAATTTGCGTCAACTCATCAAGGGCTGCTCTACCCTCAATGAGTAAATCAGGATCGGCTAAATCACTGGCGTTCAGTTCGTCACGATAATGCTTGTCCACCCATTGATTCAGAGTTGTAAATAGCCTGTCGTTCAACACAAAGGATGGATTTACCTGGGCCAGTTCTTGCTCATTTAACACTACCCTGAGGCGCAGACAGGCTGGACCGCCGCCATTGCGCATGCTCTGGCGAACATCGACAAACTCGAGATTTTTAATAGCTGTGTCCTGCTGAATCAGATCCAGCAGATACTCATAGACCTTTGGATTCTCTTTGCTTTCCATGGGTAATATCAATGTCATGCCCTCAGTACCTGGGATATTCACCAGTTGGGAATTAAACAAATAGGACTTGATCGCGTCGTGGAGAGAGATAGCCTGACTCGGCACTTCTACAAAGTGTATTGGCTGGTGGCCACTGGCCATAGACACCTGTTTAAACAGCTCAGCTTTGTCGGCAAAGGCCAGTTCATGCATAAACAGGACATTATTATTACTCACGCTGACCACATCATTGTGAAAGCCACCGGCCTCGATCACCTCTGGACTTTGGCGCGCCATAACCACCCTGCCAGCGTGTAACCCGTGCTTCCGGGCTATGGCCATGGATGCCTCTAAAGACTGCCTAGCGGGAAAGCGGGTAGAAGAACCAGCCTGGCCGAAATCCTGTTTGCCATAGACAAACAGTTCGACACCCTGCTCGCCATATTCTGCGCAGAGACGATTGTGATTGGCTGCCCCTTCATCGCCAAAATGGACGCCGCCATCCAGCGCATCATGGTGCGCAAAATACTGATCA
>CAJQJT010000351.1 GCA_905478725.1 uncultured Pseudomonadales bacterium | reverse complement strand
CCAATCCAAGGCATGGCCTTAAGGTCAGCTTTTAATGCAAAGGCACCTGCATGCATGCTGGTATGAATCTCATCACCGGTGCGGTCGAGAAAACCGGTGTTAATAAACACCACACGGCCTTTGGCGGCGCGTATGCATTCTTTGAGGTTGACCGAGGTGCGGCGCTCCTCGTCCATAATGCCGACTTTAATAGTATGTCGCTCAAGCCCCAGAGCATCTTCAATGGCGTCGAATAGCTCATTGGTGAAGGCCACTTCTTCAGGGCCATGCATTTTCGGTTTGACGATGTAGCTGCTACCAGCGTTGGAGTTGCTTAAGCCGCCAGTACGCTTGAGATCATGCAGTGAGATCAGACTGGTAATCACACCATCCATGATCCCTTCTGGCACTTCGTTGCCCTCGGCATCGAGAATCGCTGAATTAGTCATCAGATGACCGACATTGCGCACAAACATCAGGCTGCGGCCATTAAGGGTCAGTTTGGAGCCATCTTTTGCAAGGTATTCACGATCAGGGTTCATCGAGCGGACAAAGCTCTTATCACCACGAGTGATGGTTTCTTCTAAAGTACCTTTATTGAGACCAAGCCAATTGCTGTAAGCCAGTGCCTTATCTTCAGCGTCTACTGCCGCTACGGAATCTTCGCAATCCATAATGGTAGTCAGAGCGGCTTCAAGAACTATATCCTTGATCCCAGCCTTGTCTGTAGCACCTACCTGATGAGCATAATCTACCTGAATTTCGAGATGCAACCTATTGTTTTGTAACAATATAGATGCAGGATTTTCTGCTGTTCCTAGATAGCCGATAAACTGTTCGGGGTTCGCTAAATGCGCCTCTGAGCCATTATCTAAACTGACCACCAGTCGCTTATTCACCACCTGATAAGCTGTCGCAGCCTGATGCGAGCCGTTATTTAAAGGCACTGCGGTGTCGAGCAAGTCCCTTCCGTAATCAATCACTTTCTGGCCGCGCACAGGGTTATAGGCCCCGGCTTTTTCTGCGCCACCCTCTTCAGAGATTACATCATTGCCATAGAGCGCGTCATAGAGGCTGCCCCAGCGAGCATTTACCGCATTCAAGGCAAAACGTGCATTCATAATCGGCACAACTAACTGTGGACCAGCCTGTTGGGCAATCTCGGGGTCAACGTTGCGTGGCGTCACGCTAAAGTTGGGGCCCTCAGGAACCAGATAGTCGATGCTCTGCAGAAAAGCTTTGTAGTCAGCGAAGTTGAAATCGTTGCGATGCTGGTGATGCCAGCCATCAATTTGGGCCTGAAGAGTTTCACGCTTTTCAAGGAGATCGCGATTTATCGGCGCAAAATGATTAATTATTGAGGCGAAAGACGCCCAGAACTGATCTGGATCTATGCCGGTTCCGGGGCAGATTTGGTCGTTGACCAGCTGATAAATAGGTTGTGCAATCTGTAATCCTGAGTGCTGGATACGGTCGACCATCTGTAACTCTCCAAGTAGGAATATCTATGTGCGGAGTCTAAGCTCAACCCTGAAATAAGCCAAATCTATGGGTTTTATCTTTGCTATTCAGGAAAGCTATTCAGGAATAGCTATTCTGAAACGCTAGCCATGCAGGCCTAGCGAGCAATCTCAGCGGAAACATCTTTAATCATCTGACGCAGCCATTTGTGCCCAGGGTCCCTTTGCAACAAAGGACTCCAGACCATTTTGAGGCGCATTCGCGGTATCTCAAAAGGCGGGTCAAGAATCACCACCTTGGGGTTATTCGACATGGTTCGAGCCGCGATGGTGGGAATAGTTACAATCAGATCTTCCTGTTCACCGAGCAACAGCGCCGCTTGATAATGGCGGGTGAACACGGTTATCTCACGCTTGGCATCGAGTTTGCCCAGAGCCTCATCAACCCAGCCCAGTCGCTGTACGTCATCAGAGCTCATGCCAACGCCTACGCCCATACCCGTCTTGCTGACCCAAACATGCTTGTGAGATAGGTAGCTATCGAGATTCCAGTTTTTAATCACCGGATTAGCTGCACTCATCACACAGGAGAAACTGTCGTCCCAGAGATGTACCTGATGAAAGGACTGTGGCAGCGTATCAAAGCGGTTGATCACCAAATCTACCTTGCCGCGCTCCACGTCGTGAAAGCTCACGTCACTGGGAGTCATGATATCTAGGCGAATATTTGGAGCTTCCTTGCGCAACCGCGTTAACAGCTGGGGCAACAGAGTCACTTCGGTATAGTCACTGGCCATAATGCGGAAGATACGGTCAGATGCTGCGGCATCAAAAACTGTCTTAGGTAATACCGCGATCTCGGCGGCAGCCAGAACATTGCGTATTAAGGGCTGCAACTCTAACGCCCGATCAGTAGGCGTCATGCCATCACTGGTGCGCACCAACAGTGGGTCATCAAACAGATCCCTTAAGCGCCTCAAGCTGTTTGACATGGCGGGTTGGCTAATACCCAACTTCTCCGCAGCTCGAGTCACATTGCACTCACGGAGTAGCACATCTAGATAGACCAACAGGTTTAAATCGACTCTTGCTATATTCATAATAAAAATGCTCGCAATAGAAACTATCAATTAGATTTATACCGGTATCATACCTAAACTCAATCCACTGTCAAACGAACGGAATTCATTAAGAGGTTTTAAGTATGTCCAATTTTTCAAATGATCTTGCAGCAGTTGCCAAACTAAAAGAGCAACACGGCGGGAACTGGGGCGCGATCAATGCTGATTCTGCAGCCCGTATGCGCGCTCAGAATCGCTTTCAAACCGGAATCGAAATCGCCAAGTACACCGCAGCAATTATGCGTGAAGATATGGCCGCCTACGATAACGACTCGTCTCAGTACACTCAGTCTCTGGGTTGCTGGCACGGCTTTATCGGCCAGCAAAAGCTGATTGCGATTAAAAAGCACTTCGGTACCACCAAACGTAAATACCTTTACCTGTCAGGTTGGATGGTTGCGGCTCTGCGTTCAGAGTTCGGTCCCCTGCCCGACCAGTCAATGCACGAGAAGACTTCCGTTGCCTCGTTGATCGCTGAGCTCTACACATTCTTGCGCCAAGCCGATGCACGTGAACTGGGCGGTCTGTTCCGTCAGTTGGACGCTGCACAGGGCGACGCCAAGCAAGCCATTCAGGATCAAATTGATAATCACGAGACGCACGTAGTGCCCATCGTTGCCGATATCGATGCCGGTTTTGGTAATGCTGAAGCCACTTACTTGATGGCGAAGCAGATGATTGAAGCTGGTGCTTGCTGTATCCAGATTGAAAATCAGGTCTCTGATGAGAAGCAATGTGGTCACCAGGATGGCAAGGTTACAGTGCCACACGAAGACTTCATCGCCAAAATCAATGCGGTTCGTTACGCCTTCCTTGAGCTGGGCGTAGACGACGGCGTAATTGTTGCCCGTACCGATTCATTGGGTGCTGGCCTGACTAAGCAGATCGCTGTTACACGTGAGCCAGGCGATCTCGGCGATCAGTACAACTCATTCCTCGATGTTGAAGAAATCTCTCCTGCCGACATGAAGAATGGCGATGTGGTTCTTAATCGTGATGGCAAGCTGGTACGTCCTAAGCGCCTGCCAAGCAACCTGTTCCAGTTTAAGGCTGGCACTGGCGAAGCACGCTGTATCTTAGACAGTATCACTAGCCTGCAGAACGGCGCTGATATGATCTGGATCGAGACTGAGAAGCCTCACGTTGGCCAAATTGGCGCAATGATGGCTGAGATTCGTAAAGAAGTTCCTAACGCTAAGCTGGTTTACAACAACAGCCCATCGTTCAACTGGACTCTCAACTTCCGTCAGCAGATCTTTGACAGCATGAGCGAATCCGGTGCAGACGTTTCCGCTTACGATCGCGCCGACCTGATGAATGTCAGCTACGACGAGACGGATCTGGCCTTGCTTGCAGACGATAAAATCCGTACCTTCCAGGCCGATTCTGCCCGTGAAGCCGGTATCTTCCACCACCTTATTACATTGCCTACGTACCACACTGCGGCGCTGTCTACTGACAACCTAGCCAAAGAGTACTTCGGCGAGCAAGGCATGTTGGGTTATGTGGCTGGTGTTCAGCGCAAAGAGATCCGTCAAGGTATCGCCTGTGTGAAGCACCAAAACATGGCCGGCTCCGATATGGGCGACGACCACAAAGAATACTTTGCCGGTGATGCTGCACTGAAAGCATCAGGTAAAGACAACACCATGAACCAGTTCTAATACTGCTTCATAAGGTGATCGAGAAGAGCGGCCTCAGGGCCGCTCTTTTTTTTGGTCTTTTTTTTGCCTTCTTTTTCATCATAAATTTAGTACAGAAGTCTTTGATTGCGCTGACTCTGCAAACTCCCGTAGGATAGGTCAAAACAATAAGACTGCATAAGCAGCTTGAAACTCCTCAGGGGAACAGATGACCATTTCACGCAACAGTATTTTAATCGGCGCCACAGTACTTTTAATCGGCGGTTTTTGGGCCCTACCCACAGCGCAGAGCCTCTATAACGCCGTGCACCTTTTCGACGAAGATCGAATTGTCGAGAACTTCCGCACCGCCGATCAGCTCGGGGCAATCAGCACCATGAGCGCCTCCTCAGATCCACGGCCCTACAGTCAGGGTACTGCCATAGAACTGCCGGAGGAATTTTCGTATGCCGGGCAACCGCTCAACACAGAACAGTTTTTAGCCGACTCCTGGACCACCGGACTGCTAGTAATCCAGAACGATCAAATCGTCCACGAAACCTATAGTCTTGGCCACAGTGAATCCACCCGCACCATTTCCTGGTCTATGGCCAAGTCGTTTATTTCCGCCATGATGGGTATAGCTGTGGACGAAGGCAGCATCACCAGCATTGAGCAAACAGTAGATACCTATGCCCCAGAACTAAAAGGTTCAGGTTATGAAGGCGTGCGCATTAAAGATGTACTGCAGATGTCATCGGGGATCGCTTTCAATGAAGACTACGGCGACTTTGATAGTGATATTAATCGCTGGGGCCGCGGCTTTGCTCTAGGCAGCCCACAGGATGACTTTGCTGCCAGCCTAACCCGTGGCCGCGAGCCCGGAACTCTTAACCACTATGTCAGCATCGACACCCATGTGCTAAGCATGGTCCTCAGTCGTGCTACTGGGAAGTCAGTGACTGACTATATGCAGGAAAAACTCTACGAGCCTCTGGGTATGGAATACGACGGCTACTGGATCGTCGACGGCGATGGCAAAGAGATGGCCCTTGGGGGACTCAATTTAACCTTGCGAGATTTTGCCAAGCTTGGCTCGCTCTATTTGCACAACGGCGCCCTGAGCGAGAAACAGATTGTTCCAGCTGAGTGGGTCAAAGTATCGACCGCTGCCGACGCCCCGCACATCCAGCCAGAAGAGAATGACTTTGGCTATGGTTACCAATGGTGGTTGCCGCTCTCAGAGGACGGCGAATATATGGCAATGGGTGTCTATGGGCAGTATATTTATGTCAATCCAGCTAAGAACACCGTCATCGTCAAACTCTCTGCCAACCCCCATTACAACGACCTTAGCTACGTCCCCAGCAGCGACTACAGTCACCTAGCCTTTTTTCGCAGCATAGGCGCAAGAGAGGCAGATTAATTCTTTAAAGTCGGTATAATCTCGCCCTGCGTATACCCTCCCATACAATCAGTTTCGAGCGAGCTATCTTGAAAACAGAATTTCTTGGCAAGACCCTCTCAGGCCCTTTTACAGTGCCCTCCGGAATCGTCACCACCGCGGTGCCTATAATCCAATACATGTTTGATCATATGCCGCAAATTGGCGTGATCACCACCAAGAGTGTTGGTCCTGTGCCTCGCGAGGGCAACCGCGAGCCGGTTTACAGTCAGTATTCCCCCGGCAATTTCGTCAATGCTGTTGGCCTGACCAACCCAGGCGC
>CAJQJT010000350.1 GCA_905478725.1 uncultured Pseudomonadales bacterium | reverse complement strand
CAATACTCGCAGCTCTGAGGGCACTTCGGTAAGCGCTCCGGCCAAGGTCTCAGCTGAGAAGTCAGAGAGCAGTTCGAACGATAAGCCAGAGGGTACTGCAGCAGATTCTCCAACTGACACTCCAGCTGACACTGACACTCCCGCCCCCACTCAAGCCCCCACGCCAGCCAGTAAGTTTGAAACCGGCGAAGCCAAACTGGCCATGACCCCCATTGCACGTACCAGCCAGACACCGGAAGAATATCTCTACAATCATCTCAAGGTATCAAAACTGGATCAGGGCAGCGCCATTGCCCCAGCTGGCCTAAAAGGCTTTAGCGGTATATTGCCCGGTAAGGGCGACAAGCCAGACAGCCGTATCGCGGTGATCTATTACAAACGCAATGCCTATATCTTTACCGGAGAGGTGACCAGAGCAGAGCTGTTTCCTGAGGCGGACAAACTGTTTAAACAGTCTATCGCCACCTTTAGGCCTATTTCCCGCCGCGAGATTGAAGGCCAAAAACCGAAACGCATTCACTACGTCAAAGCCACCAATGCCACCACCTTTGATAAGCTAGGCAAAGCCTTAAAACTGAGCCTATCTGAAGTCGACGACCTGCGTATAATCAACGGCCACTACCCCAGCGGCGAACCCAATGCTGGTGATTGGATAAAGATTTTTAAACAGTGATGCGACCTTGATAAAACCACCTACACATAGATCTGGCAGCCTCATCCCGTTGCTGACTGCACTTATAATCATCAGCACAGCCGCCTATTGGCTCTCCAGAGCCACTCCCGGGCTGGATTCGTCACCTAGCCTAGATGCGCTGACCAATCTCGATAGCGACGCACTACAGCAGCGTATCAACAGCCAACTCTTCGGCGAAGCCATCACCGAACCTCCAGGTATAGGTGCCCAGATCCACAGCACCACTGATACATCAGCCATGCAGGCAAAACTGGCTGGGTTGACCAAGAATGTCACCACCCAGCAAGTGCCAAGTGCCAATGAGCTGGCGGTATTTTATAAACTCAATAAACAGCGCTACCGCAATCCGTCAAAATTTTGGCTCGAGGTGATTAGCTACACCACAGCGAAACATGGTGGGCGAGTTTTTGAGGAGGCTAAGCAAGAACTGAATACCGGACAACCGCCAGTGGGAGATCAAAGGGATCAATACGCGGCCATCTCAACCATTCAGCTAGGAACAGTCTACGGGCAGAGTTTTATCGACAGCCTGATGGCGCTTGAACAGAACTTAGTAGAGAGCTTAGACGAGAACTTAAACGAGAACTTAAACGAGAGCAAAACAGAAAACCCACCCCTACCTTGCTGGTATGGACCCATCAGTTCACCCCTAGGAGCGCATCTGGTCTGTGTCGATAAAATTATTTGGGGGGATTACCCACCCCTTAAAGAGGTGGAAAATCAATTGATCAATGACTGGCGATTCTCAGTCAGTCAGGAAGCGAGTTAACCTCTCACTAGCTCAGGCCATCAACTCAGCAAAGAACTGCCGCAGCCCAGGAGCACCGCCCTCTTGCCAGGTTTTCAGTGCAGCCGTACCAACAATGGCAACATCCGCATGGCCACGCAATACATCTATATCCGCCTTACTACTGATACCAAAACCCACGCCCAAGGGCACATCGGTGTGCTGACGACAGCGTTCAATCAACGCCAATACATCGTCACCCATCTGAGTTTTCGAGCCGGTCACACCTTTACGGGCAACAACATAAACCAAACCGCGGCTAACCGCACCGAGCTTGGCTAAGCGCGTGTCGCTGGTGGTAGGTGTCATCAGAATAATGGGTTCTATACCCGCTTCTTCCGACAGACGGTGTAACTTAGCTGACTCTTCAATAGGCAGGTCTGGCAAGATATAGCCAACGCCACCAGATTCTTTAACACGCTTCACAAAGGCCTCTTCGCCCATTTTAAACGCCGTATTGTAATAACCCATCATCAATACTTTAAACGGGAAGCGTGCACTGACCAGTTTCATAAATTCAAAACACTGATCAACGGTGGTGCCAGATTTTAGCGACTGCTCGTTGGCGCGCACAAACAGCGGACCATCAGCACTGGGCTCGGAGAAGGGAAACTGCAGCTCCACCAAATCGACACCAGCCTCGGCCATAATTTCCAACTCTTGAAGATTCTCTTCAAAGGAGGGATAACCGCAGACCACATGGGCCATGACCAAAATATCTTTGCTCTGCTTGCGCTCGGCAATAAAACGTTGCAGACCCATTAGTTGTTCTCCGCGCGGTATTGATCAGCTTTGCCACCGATAAACGACTTCCACTTGGCATCGTCCAGAGCGTCAGCAATGGTAAAGATATCTTTGTCTCCACGTCCGGACTGATTGATCAGAATAATCTGATCCTTGCCCATGGTCGGTGCTTCTTTAATAGCCGTGACAAAAGCGTGAGTACTTTCCAGTGCCGGGATTAGGCCTTCGGTACGCATAGTCAGTTTAAGGGCTTCTTTCACTTCCACATCCGTGGCCGCTTCAAAACGCACCTTGCCCTGATCGTGAAGGTGAGCAAAGATCGGGTTCACACCTATGTAGTCAAGACCGGCAGCAACAGAATGGGTTTCATTCATATTGCCTTCGTCATTTTGCAGGAAGTAGGTTTTGTAACCCTGAGCAACACCCACAGTGGCATCGTCATAGGCCAGGCGTGAGGAGTGCATATAGGAACCGACACCGTGACCACCGCCCTCAGAACCAATCAATTCAACATCGTCATCCATAAAGCCTTGGAAAATCCCCATGGCATTGGAACCACCACCGACACAGGCATAGACACGGTCCGGTAGACGTCCGGCCTGTTTGAGCATCTGCTCGCGCGCTTCGAGGCCAATAATCGATTGGAACCAGCTGACCATTTCTGGGAACGGGTGAGGTCCACAGGCAGTGCCCAAAATATAATGGGTGTCGGCCATATTGGTAACCCAGTCACGCATACATTCATTCACTGCGTCTTTTAAGGTCTTCTGGCCGTCTTCAACCGCTATCACTTCAGCGCCGAGATTTTCCATCCAGAATACATTGGGACGCTGGCGTGCAACATCCACCGCACCCATATAAATTTTGCACTCGAAACCAAATTTAGCCGCCATGGTCGCCGTGGCAAAACCATGTTGACCAGCACCGGTTTCGGCAATCACCTTGGATTTACCCAAACGTTGGCAGAGCAAACCCTGGCCCATCACATTATTAATCTTGTGAGATCCGGTGTGGTTGAGATCATCGCGTTTAACGTAGATTTGCGCGCCACCGAGTTTCCGCGAAAGGTTCTCAAGGTGGGTTATGGGCGTTGGGCGTCCGGAGTAGTTCTGCAGTAGCGCCACATAGTCTTGCCAAAACTTTGGGTCAGCCTTGCATTCGCGGAAGCATACGAGCAGCTCCTCGATAGTTGCCTGCAAAATTTCAGGAAGAAAAACACCACCATACTCTCCGTAGTAGCCTTCACGGCCCTCGGAGAAGTCAAAAATATCCATGAAACGCCTCAATAGATTGCAGCC
Source organism: uncultured Pseudomonadales bacterium (assembly GCA_905478725.1). Classification (GTDB taxonomy): domain Bacteria; phylum Pseudomonadota; class Gammaproteobacteria; order Pseudomonadales; family Porticoccaceae; genus HTCC2207. Next base: position 1,366 of record CAJQJT010000350.1, on the reverse strand, counting down.
GATGCCCAGTTGGCAGGCCGCAGTTCGAATGAATTACACTTTTTTTGTTACACGATTAACGTCGCGACTAATTACGCGACGAGTAACAGGATTTAAACGACCTTCTAATCGACCTGCTAATCACCCTTTCAAGCAGCGATCTAGAGCTAGATTAAATTCTGTTTTTAACAGGGTCGCTAGTTTAGCCAAGTCGCCGGACTGGCACAACGTCGCCATGCTTTATTGGCCCTGACTTACGACAATTACAAGAGATATACGGAACAGCAACGTGACCGGTTTATTGGGGTCGGTCAGTTATTTCAACAATCTCAGACAGGCTGGGGATCAGAGGGGTTTATCCACAAGTTTTTCAATGACTTACCCCAACAATATATGCATTTTTGGATAATCAAACACAAGATATAGTGGATTAAGGGTTGCATGACACACCATGTAGGATAAACTGCCTACCGTCTTAAGAACTTAGTCCTGCTTAAAACAGGTGGTAAAAACAATCATTCAAAGAGTGTCTAAGGCGAAAAAATACGAAATCAACTGGCGCTAGGCAACAGTCTGTCTCCCGAGTCTAGCCCCGAATGAGACAAAACAGAAAACGAACAGAAAAGGTCAGTCCATGAGCACAGCAACCAAACTAAAAACAGTGAAAGCCGTGAAAGCTGTTAAGACAACACCAGAAATCACTTTCCAGGAAGCCTCTCTGGATATTTGGGACAAGAAGTACCGTCTCAAAGACAAAGAGAACAACCCTGTTGATGCCGACATCGATGCGACCTATGCGCGAGTAGCCAAGGCACTGTCTGATGTTGAAGACGAAAATCTCCGTGAAAAGTGGCAAGCACGTTTTGTCTGGGCCCTCAAACACGGTGCTATCCCAGCTGGCCGAATTATCTCCAATGCCGGTGCTCAGGCTTACAAGCCAGCGACTTCTACTATTAACTGTACTGTGTCCGGCATAGTGCCAGATTCAATGTTAGGTATTCTCGAGCGCAACCTCGAAGCCGGTCTGACTCTTAAAGCAGGCTGTGGCATCGGTTACGAATTCTCTACTCTGCGCCCTAAGGGTGCCTATGTGTCTGGCGCCGGCGCCTACACTTCAGGCCCGCTGTCGTTTATGGATATCTACGACAAGATGTGTTTTACCGTGTCTTCTGCCGGTGGCCGTCGCGGTGCCCAGATGGCGACCTTTGATGTCAGCCACCCAGACGTATTTGATTTTGTACGCGCCAAGCGTGAAGACGGTCGTCTGCGTCAGTTCAATCTGTCGCTGCTGATTACCGAAGAGTTTATTGAAGCCGTACGCAATGACGGCAATTGGGACCTGACCTTCCCAATCAGCGCCAAAGAAATTGACGGTGGCATAGACCTG